>JANYJN010000297.1 GCA_025358475.1 Candidatus Solibacter sp. | reverse complement strand
TTTCCCGCGGACATTCGCGGGCGAGCTGCAGGACGTCCAGCCACTTGCCATCGGGCAGGGCGGCTTCGGTGAGAATCACGCCGTATTCTTGCTGGCGGAGCCGGGTGCGCGCGTGGTGCAGAGATGGGACGTGCTCCAATTTCAATGGAAGCGAATGCAGCATTTGAGAGAGATGCCGGGCGTCTTCCCGGCGTCCGGATATAAACAGAATATGTGACCGCATGCCCTACGCTCCTTTGTGAAGTTTCCTTAATTTTACTCCCGTTCTGTGACGGGAGAAAGGCAGAGGCCGGATATTGGGTTCTCAAGAGTGACGGCCGGCACAAATAGGGTGACTCGCCCCGCCTTCCCTTGGCAGGAGTGGCCCAGGGAACGCGGATTTCTCATGATTGCGATGAACGGAGACGCGGCGCCTGCGGATCTTACAATACGGTTCCCTAGGCCACTACTTCACGGCCACGGTCACGCTGCCGGTGCTGGTGAAATCGCCGATTTTCACGATCACGGGCAAGGCGAGCGCGGGCGAGAGTGCGGCGGGAACTTCCACGTTGATCTGGGTTAACCCGGCCACGGAGCTGGGCACCGCGCCGGCATACTTCACGGGCGCATCCACGCCTCCGATGGTAACCACCGCGGTCTGCGCCAGGTAGCGCAGCGGAAGGCCGATTACCTCGCCATCGGCGCTGGCCGGCTTCGTGACGCCGCCTCCGGTACAGTAAAGGGCGATCACGGAGAGCCGCGCGGCGGGATTGCCGGTGGAATTGACCGAAGTATCCTGGTTAAGAATCGCGCCCGGTCCCACGCCCGTGGAGTCCAGCGAGAAGATCGCCGGGGTGGCGGCATGCACCGGCACCGTCATGGTGTTCGAAACAGCTGGCGCATTCGACGCCGGATCCTGATAAAGCACCTGCACCTGCGTGCTGGGCTTGCCGGCGACCGCGTAGGGCACCACGGCGCTGACCTGTCCCTTCAGCGTGTAGACCATCGGCGCGGCCACGCCGTCGAACAGCACCTGCGTGCCCCCGAGCGAATTGGTCACGGTTCCGTTGTTCACCTGCAGTTTCACGATGGAAGCCGGACCCATGTTGTCGCCGAAAAGGGCCACGATCTCCCCAGGTGAGACGGCGTCGGTGCTGTAATTGGCGGCGTTGCTCACGCTGGACAGCACCACGGGAGGGGCGCCGGGCGCCTGTTGCGTGATGGTGTAGTTGAGCGCGCCCACATGGATGCTGCCGGTACGCTGAGCCGTGGTGTTTGCGAGCAGATGATAGGAAATCCCGCCATTGCCGGTGCCGCTGCCGCCATAAGTGATTTGGATCCAAGTCACGTCGGTGGTCGCGCTCCAACTGCAAACATCTCCCGTGGTGACTCTGATGCGGTCGTCGCTAGGGGCCGACGCGACGGTGGCGCTGTACGCCGAAAGCGAGATATTGTTCGGCGACCCATCCTGCGTGACGGCCAGCGTGGGCGGCTTGGGCAGGTTCGTCTGCTGTACCGTGATGGCTCCACTGCGCGCGGCCGCACAGGTATTCGGCGCCACAGTGTAGCCGGCCGGAACGCCCGAGATGCCGTTCGCAGGCACGGAGATCCAGCCCGCATTGCTGGTGGCCTGCCAGTTGCACGCGGTCTGAACCTGGAACGCGCCGGTGCCGCCAGAGACCAGGAAATTCTGGCTGGCGGGCGTCATGCTGAACGTACAATTGGCGCCGGTCTGGGTGACTGTCACGTTGGTTAGCGCGATGACCATGAATCCGGAACGCTCTGTGGCGTTCAGGTTTTGCTCGGCTGTGAAGCTGACCCCCGAGTCGCCCGGTGTTCCTGAAGGTCCCGATGTGATGTGCAGCCAGGGAAACTGGGGGGGGACCGTCGCGGAGTAGGTCCCGCAGGCGCTGCCGGGGGTTTGCGTCACCTGAACCGTGCCAGTGTAGGTTGCCGCATTGAACCTGAAGCTGGGCGGATCGACGATAAAGCAAGCTTGGGCGAACAACGGAGCGGCGAACGCCAGGGCGATCAGGAACCTCATCACCACCTATGTTAACGCCTCGCGGCAAGACTTCAAGATGGCAACCGACCCTGGGGTGTCGCCGTGCACGCAAATAGTTTCGGCCAGACCCTGCCGGGCAAAGCGCAGCGCCTGCTCCGCGGCCTCGCGCGGATCGGTAATCAAGGCATCGGGGAATTGGCGCGAGCGCAGTGTGCCATCGGGTTCGTAGCGGCGGTCGGCGAACGCCTCGCCGGCTACCGCCATGCCCATGGTGCGCCATACGTCGAGCATGGGCGACCCGGCAAGGCCGAAGAGGGTGGTGCGCGGATTCCAGCGCGCCACGCCGTGCGCGATGGCGCGCGCCACCTCCGCGTTGCGCACCGCGACATTGTATAGCGCACCGTGTGGCTTGACGTGAACGAGGGTGCCGCCGAGCTTGCGCACCACCTCATCCAGGCGCGCAATCTGAGCATAAACGGTGTCCGCGATGGCCTCCGGCGTCATGGCAATCTCCAGCCGTCCGAAATTCGCCCGGTCGGGATACCCCGGGTGGGCGCCCATGCGCACGCCGCGGGTGAGAGCGAGGCGCGCGGTGCGCTCCATGGTCAGCGCGTCGCCCGCGTGCCCGCCGCAGGCGATATTGGCGGAAGTAATGTAATCCATCAGCGCCGCCTCGTGCGCCGCGTCATCCGTTTCCCCCATGTCGCAGTTCAGGTCCATCTTTATCAGGCCCATGTTCATAGCGAATACAACCACTCCTCCTGATCGCGCAGCAAGGCTAGCGCGCCTTCCATAGTGATGCGCTCGAAGCGGATTTCGTCGCGCGGGCGCAGCTGGCCGAGCCGCCAGAAATCCGCCGAGATCACGTTGGCCGGCTTGGGATACCCGCCGGTGGTCTGGTGTTCCACGAACAGGACAATGGGCTGCCCGTCGGGCGGCGCCTGGACCGCGCCCAACGGGACCCCTTCGGTAATCATGTGCCCGCCCGGCGAGGGGAGCGCCGGTCCTTCGAGACGGATTCCCATGCGATTGGATTCCTCCCGCACCCGGTAGCCGCCTGTGTAGAGTTCGTCGCCGAACCATCGGGCCTGTGGTCCGGCGGTGGTCCGCAGGCACGCCATCCCACGGTGCGCCGGAGCTCCCAGTGCCGGCTTGCGAGGCCGGCGCACGGCGCGATCGCCGATGGGGAGCACGTCGCCCCGGCGGAGCGGCCGCCCACCCACGCCGGTCATCACATGCACCGACGCGCTGCCCATCATTAGCGGTACATCCAGTCCGCCGCGGATGGAGAGGTAGCAGCGCGCACCGCTGCGTGCTGGTCCGCATGTCAGGGTCTCGCCGTTGCGAATTTCGACAGGTTGCCACAGGGGAATGGACGAGGCGAAATCCGACCCGGTTAGGGAAATCACCGCAGTACCCTCGAAGGCGAATTCGCCGCCGGTGAGCGTCATCTCTAGCGCGGGAGCGTTCTCCGCATTGCCCACCAGCAGGTTGCCGGCGCGCAATGCCAGGGGGTCCGCCGCACCGGATGCGGAGATCCCGAAATGGGCGTAGCCGAACCGCCCCAAGTCCTGCACGGTGGTTAGGAAGCCGGGCGCGAGGACGTGAATGCGGCTCACGGCTGTGCCTCCCGTACTGGTACGAATCGGACGCGGTCGCCCATCCGCAGGAGGGGCGGCGGGGATTCCGAGGGGTCGAACAGTTTAAGGTGGGTACGGCCGATCAAACGCCAGCCGCCGGGGGAAGCCAAGGGATAAATTCCGGCCTGCTCCGCGCCGATGGCGACGCTGCCCTCCGGTACATATTTGCGGGGGGCTGCCAGTCGCGGCGTGGCCAACTCGGGGGGCAGTCCGCCCAGATAGGGAAAGCAGGTTGCAAACCCAACAAAGTAGACCAGATACTCCGCCGCCGCATGGAGTTCGACGACGCGCCTCTCGGTAAGCCCGGTGTGGCGCGCCACGTCGCCGAGGTCCGGGCCGTTTTCGCCGCCATAATGCACGGGAATCTCGAAGCGCCGAGGTTCGGGCGGCAACTGGTCCGCGTGCGACGCCATGCGCTCACGTACCAGCGCCTCCACCTGGGCGTGGGAGCGCAGGCGGGGGTCGAAATCGACCAGTACGGAGGTGTAGGCCGGGTGCAGATTGAGGATGCCGCGGACGCCCTGGAGGCACTGCGTCAGCCGCACCACGGCGAGGTGGGCGTCGAAAGAGATTTCGTCGCCCAAAGACAGCAGGAGCGAGCGATCGCTCACGGGCTGGATGGTCACTGGCTTCACGTCTCCAGGGTGGCAAATTCTGGTTGGGAATATGTCTGGTCTCTCATCGATTTCGTATAGGTCTTCTAGTACTATCATTAGTACCAAAACCGGCAAAGTTTACATCTCCTTAGGGTTTGAGACCGTACAGAGCCGCCCAATCTCGCTTAACATAAATGTTCAAGACGAGTAGTAAAACGTCTCAGATTCGTTGTAAAGTTTTTTATTTTTAATAGTTTCGGGTCTTGTTTATTGTTTTTGGTGGCTCGCTGAAGCGCTGAGGACGAAACAGGTACGCCTCCAGAGAGAAGCAAAGGGGGGAACGTATGGATAGAGGCACATTCACACCTACGCGCTTGATTATACTGCTGTTGGCCGTGGGTCTCGCCTTGGGAATTGGATTGGCCGTGGCGCAGACGCAATCCGCCGCGCAGCCGTCTGGCGAAACGCCGAAGAGCGTGGCACAGACGCAGGAAGCGGCGCAACCGGCCACGGACGCACCTGGAATTGCGGCAGAAAAGCCGGCCGAAACGCTTGAAACGCCAGCGGCTGCGGCCGAAGAGACGGAAGCACCGGCCGCAGCGGCCGAGGACCCCGCGGCCGGGCGCACCTTAAGCCGCATGCGGAGCACCACGCAGAGCATGCGAAAGGCCGCGGCACGACTCAACGCCAAGCGTCGCGCCGACTTGATCAAGCGGGGTGCGAGTCAGCCGCTCGCCGGCACCAACCCCTGCAACACGCCGCAAGGGGTGAGCGCGCCATTAGGGATGCCCTGCGGGAATGTGGATTATTTTGGAACCACTCCGAACTATGCGTTAAGCAAGCTGCCCTTGCTCACCGTGAACAATGCGCCCACCGTGCCCGCAACGTACACTGTCTCCGGCGGCATCCGCAAATTCGTGGACACGCTGGCCGGTCTTGGACCGGCGAACAAGAATAACCTGGGCAATTACATTCCGATTGCCACACCCAAGACTAATGTTTGGGATTCCACCAGCGACTATTACGAGATCGGTCTCAAAGATTACCGCATGCAGTTCAATTCCGACCTGCCTGGCCTCTGCACCACCTCGGCTGCCTTCGCAACCTCATGCACGGCCGCCCCGGCCACCGGCCCCACCGTCGGCACGCAATTGCGCGGTTACCGCGATCTCAACGGCGGAGCCGCGGTTGCTCTTGGCGGCGACACGAACCCCCACTACCTGGGACCACTAATCCTGGCCCAGCGAGACCGCCCGGTTCGCATCAAGTTCACCAATGAATTGACGCCCGCCACCCCCTTGTTTATTCCGGCGGACCCAAGCTATATGGGCATGACCCACGATGAGAACGGCATCATAACCAACTACTCGACCAACCGCGCCACTCTCCACCTCCACGGCGGCGTCACCCCGTGGATCAGCGACGGGACACCCCACCAGTGGACGGTCCCGGCCCTGGAATACCCCACCGCTACCTACAAGCGGGGCGTCAGCACACAGATGGTCCCCGACATGTTCTTCGACGCGGCTGGCCTGCCGTCGACTACATCGGCAAACACGGAGCCGGGCAATGGTGCGCTTACGTTCTTCTACACGAACGCGCAAAGCGGCCGGCTCATGTTCTATCACGACCACGCGTGGGGCATCACCCGGCTGAACGTCTATGCGGGCGAGGCTGCCGGCTACCTGTTGCACGATGGCCCTGGGCTTTTTGGCAAGAAGACGCTGGATGACCTGATCGGCGCGGGCATTCCCAATAACTTCGGGGCGGATGCGACCAGCGAAGCAAACCTGACAGCGACAGCAATCGCGCCCCTCGGCCTGCATGTAGCGAATGGCGGACTCTACCAATTTGGAATTCCGCTGGTAATTCAGGACAAGAGTTTCGTGCCGCCCTCGACGCCTCAAGGCGCGGGTCTCTTGAACCCTTCGCTCGGCATATTTCCCAATGGTCAGCTGAACGCCCAGGATCCCAGCTGGAACTGGGGCGCCGAAGGCGATCTCTGGTTCCCGCATGTTTACATGCCGAACCAGAACCCGAACGACGATGCCGGAGCATCCAGCATGGGCCGTTGGGACTACGGTCCGTGGTTCTGGCCGCCGATGACCTCCGCCAGCCTGGCGCACGGTGCGACCAACTGCGTGGGCGCGGGCGACATTAGCCACTATTCCCCGATTGTCCCCACATGCCCCGGAACGCTCAACCCCTCGGGCGTACCGGAAGCTTTCATGGACACGCCGGTCGTCAATGGCACGGCCTACCCCTCCGTCACGCTGCCTGCCGGAGCCTACCGGTTCCAGGTTCTGAACGCCGCCAACGACCGCTTCTTAAACATGTCAGTGTTCTATGCCGCGGACAAGGACGGCAATGTATGCAAGACGGGCTACAACGGAACCTTCAACAACGCAGCCATGCCAACGGCCAATGCAAAACCGGCGGACTGGCACAC
>JANYJN010000554.1 GCA_025358475.1 Candidatus Solibacter sp. | reverse complement strand
CCGAGGAAGAATTTAGATCAAATGAAAACACTCATCCTGTTGCTGGCAGCGTCTGGCGCTGTGTACGCCGGGCAAACTCGCACCTGGACGCAGGGCGAAGCCGCCGATTTCGAGAAGGGGAATCTCAAGAAACTGTCGCTGCGCAGCGACGGGCGGCTCACCCTGGCGCCGGTGTCGCGCGAACTGTTCGACACCTCGTCGTCCTACCTATGGGCGCTGGCTCGCGATTCCAAAGGCAACCTGTATGCCGGGGGCGGCACCAGCGCCAAACTGTACCGCATCCCGCCGGACGGCAAGGGCAAGCTGCTGGCCGATCTGGACGCGCTGGAGATCCACGCCATCGCGGTGGACAGCCGCGATCGCGTGTACGCGGCCACTTCGCCCGACGGCAAGATCTATCGCATCACCGGCAACGGCAAGCCGGAGGTGTTCTACGACCCCAAGGTGAAATACATCTGGGCGCTGGTCTTCGATGCCGCCGGCAATTTGTTCGCCGCCACGGGAGATAAGGGCGAGTTGCATCGCGTGACCCCGGACGGCAGGGGCACGGTATTTTTCAAGACCGAGGAGACGCACGTTCGGTCGCTGGCCATCGATGGCAAGGGCAACCTGATTTTGGGCACCGAGCCCGGCGGCCTGGTGCTGCGCGTCTCGCCGGCGGGCGAGGGATTCGTTCTCTACCAGATGCCGAAACGCGAAGTGACGGCGGTGGCGCAGGCTCCCGACGGGGCGATTTATGCGGCCGCGGTGGGGAATCGCCAGGCTACTGCCGCGCCCACGCCTCCGCCGCCCCCGGTCCCAGCCGCTCCGGCGCTGTCCCATGTCACGGTGACGGTTGGCGCCGGGGCGGCTGCTGCCCGGCCACCGGCGCCGCCGCCTTCCATCGCTCCGGCCGCGGTGGCGGGTGGCAGCGACGTGTATCGCATCGAACCCGATGGCACGCCGCGGCGCGTGTGGGTACATGCGCAGGACGTGGTGTACGCCATCGCCTTCGACGCGGCGGGCCGCGCCCTGCTAGGCTCTGGCAACAAGGGCAACATCTACCGCATCGAATCGCCGGCCCTTTATACGTCGCTGGTGGCGCTGCCCGCGACGCAGGTCACGGCGTTCCAGGCGGGTCGCGACGGCCGTCTCTATGCGGTCACGGGGAATACCGGCAAGGTATATGAAATTGGTCCGGGCCTCGAGCGCGAGGGGTACGTCGAGAGCGACGTTTTCGATGCCGGCATGTATTCGCTGTGGGGCCGGCTGAGCTTTGAGGCCAACCTGAACGGCGGGAAGGTGGCGTTCGCCACGCGCAGCGGCAACCTGGACCGGCCGAACAACTGGAGCGCGTGGGCGGCGGTGCCGGCGGGCGCCAAGGGCGGCCGCGTGGCCTCTCCGGCGGCGCGCTTCGTGCAGTGGAAAGCCACGCTAGCGGGCGGATCGCCGGAGCTCGATTCGGTGGACGTGGCGTATCTTCCCAAGAACCTGGAGCCGCGCGTCGACGAGATCGAAACCACGCCGCCGAACTACCGTTTCCCGAATGTCTCCGCGCCGCTGATCGCCTTCCAGGCGACGCTCTCTCTGCCGCCAATCGGCAAGCGGGCGGGCCCGGGCACGGGTTCGGCGATATCGATAGACGGCACGCCGGCCATGCAATACGCCAAGGGCTTCATCGGCACGCGCTGGGCGGCATCGGACCCCAACGGCGACCTGCTGGTGTTCACGGTGGAGATCCGCGGCACGGGCGAGACCGCATGGAAGCTGCTCAAGGATAAGGTTACGGAGCGCTACCTCTCCTGGGATTCCACCGCCTATCCGGACGGCGAATACCGCGTACGGGTGACGGCATCGGATGCGCCGGGCAACCCACCGGCGGAGGCGCTGACGGCGCGGATGGAAGGCAGCCCGTTCTGGATCGACAACACACCGCCGAAGATCGCCGCGTTGAGCTCCGCGCGCACGGGCGGCAAGCTACAAGTGAAGTGGCACGCCGCCGACGCGCTCAACAATATCGCCAAAGCGGAGTACTCGCTGGACGGCAGCGAGTGGAAAGTGGCGGCCCCCGTGACGCGCCTCTCCGACTCCCTGGAACTGGATTACGAGCTCAATCTGGACACAGCCCCCGGCGAGCACACCATCGCCGTGAGGGTGGAAGACGAGTACGGGAATCAGGCCGTGGAGAAGACGGTGGTCCGGTAGCGGAAGCGCCGCCCT
>JANYJN010000223.1 GCA_025358475.1 Candidatus Solibacter sp. | reverse complement strand
ATCCATCACCAAGACGCTCGCCATCTGCGTGCGCTGCGGCAATCCCGCCAAGCACACGCAACGCCTGCGCGGGTCGGAAGACCTCATCGTGGTGGGCGCTTCCGATATGTATGAAGCGCGCTGCCGCCGATGCTTCGAGCCCGGTATACCGAAGCAGACCGAGCTCGAATTCATCAAAGCCAAACGGCAGGAGAAGACGTGACGCTCGGTTGGCAGGCGAAAGCGCCTGCCCCACCCATACAACCGCGCACCAGCGTAGGGACCGGCGCTCAACTCGCCGCCTCACCAGTTGAAGCGCAGCCCCAATTGCAGCAGGCGCTGATCGCGCGTCCCAGTGGGCGCGAGTGTCGCAGGCGTAGTGATGTTGCCCGCCGCGTCCACCGATGCGGTGGAATTGAGGTTGGTGACGTTCAGCCGGTTCCCCAGGTTGGTGGTCTCCGCCAGGAACTCCACGCTCTTGCGCTCCCTCACCTGGAACAGGCGCGAGTAGCGCGCGTTGATCTCCGCCACCCACCCGCCGCGGAGGGTATCGCGGCCCACATACAGAGGCCGCTGGAATGCAGGGCCTTCCGTCGAATCGCCGTTGAGCACCTTGTTGCTGCCCATGTTGAACACGTCGCCGCTCGACGCCACAATGCCGAACGAAAGCCGGTTGTGATTCAACAGGTAGTTGGCCGCCTTGTTGCCGCTCCGAGATTCCGGCATAAGCACGCCGGTCATGTTGAAGACGTGCCGCTTGTCGGTCAGGGAATTGCCGCGATCGCGCCGCCGGTTGGTCGGGTCGCTCAGCAGGTTGGAACCCGCGTCGATGTTGTTCTGCTCCGGCGCGTCGTCTATGGCGTGCGACCACGTGTACGTGGCGTAGAATTCGTAGCCGCGCGCCAGTTGCTTGCGCAGCGTCAGGTTCATGCCGTTATAGGTGGAGCGCCCCACCGATTCCGCCGAGGTGATGTTGCCAAAGCCCGCGTAATAGCGCGCCGTGCCGAAGATGGGGCGGCCGTCCGCCAGAGACGTCCCACCCGGCACCACGTTGATGTTGCGGTACACCGGCAGGCGCTTGCCCGCCGTGAAAAGATAGGAGGCGGTCAGCGCCGTGGTCGGCGTCAATTCGCGGCTCACCGAGAAGTTGGCGTTGATCGAATACAGGTTGGCGAAATCCGGCGAGATGGTGGTGATATTGGTGCTCCCGGCGACGCCCGCCGGGGGGGCCGTGAACACATTCGGGAACGATGGCGCATAGCTCAGCGCCGGTGTCGCCGACATGGTGAAGAAAGCCGGATTCCCGTTGAACGAAATCGCCCGGCGATACTGGTCGGTCTGCGGCGAATCGTAGAAGATGCCCGAACTGGCGCGGATCACCGTCTTCTGGTCCTTGCCTAATCCCCACGCGAAACCGAGGCGCGGCCCGAAATTGTTCTTGTCGGTGCGGAAGTTCTGCGAGAACGCGAACGGTGAAGTCTTGTCCGCCGCCGGCATCTGGTACAGGTCGTAGCGCAAGCCGTAGGTCACCGTCAGGTTGCGCACCGGCTTCCACGAATCCTGCGCGAAGAAATTGCTGAATAGGGAATTGTACGAGAGCGACGGGTTGCCCACAATCTGGCTGAAACTTGAGTAGCCCTTCGGCGCCGATCCGTTCACCGCCGCCAGGTAGGCCGCAATGGTGGGGAAGTCGTACTGTGCGAACGTCGCCTGCACCTGCGTATCGCGGATGGCGTGCGTGCTGGCGCCGAACTTGAAAGAGTGCGACCCGCGGATGTAACTGAAATTGTCGGCCAGCTCCGGTGTGGTCTCCTGGTACACGAAGCCCGCCTGGTTCGGCCCGCCGAAGTTGGCGATGCCGGACACCGTAATTACCGGGCCCGTACCGGACGCGGAGAAGCGGTCCTGCACCTGCCCGCGGTACGCCACCTGCCCGCGCAGTTCGTTCACCATGTGGTCGTTGACGATGGAAACCAATTGCACGCCGCCCACGTGGGAACGGTCCACGAAGTTATACGATTGCGACACCAGGTTAACGCCGCCGATGGTGCCATTGTTGTATGGCGAATCGTTGGCGTGGTGCATGTAGCGCACGGACAGGCGGTTCTTGGCGTTGATCTGCCAATCGCCCTTGCCCATATAGAAGTACACGCTCTGGCGGAACGGAATCGGGTCGCCGTAACTGGCCGGCAGGCCCAGCGCCGCGATGTTGGCCGCGCTCACCGTGACCACGCCCGGCAGGTCGCGCTTCACGTGCTCGAAGGCGCCGAAGAAGAAGAGTTTGTCCTTGATGATGCGCCCGCCGCCATCCACCGAATAGGAATCCACGTTCACAGCGGGAACCAGCGCCGTGCTGGAAAGCAGCTTGGGCCGCGCGCTGAAATCCGTGCGGCGGAAGAGGTACGCGCCTTCGCCGTGGAAATCGTTAGCGCCGCTCTTTGTGACGGTGTTGAATACCGTCCCTACCGTGTTGCCGAATTCCGGCGCGAAGCCGTTGGACACCTGCTGCACTTCGGCCACGTAGATATCGGACACCGGAATCAGCCGGAGGCCGGCGCGGTCGCTCTCCGTGTTGTTGCTGCCGTCCAGTTGATAGTTGATGCGCCCGTTGAAGCCGTTGGCGTTGATCTTGCGCGGCACGCCGAATTCCGTGTTGGCGCGGCCGCTCACGTTGGGTTGGAACAGGATGAAATTATACGGATTGCGCGAGACCAGCGGCAGATTGCGCGTCATGTTCTCGCTCAGCGTGCTGCCCAGGTCGATGCGGCCCGGCTCCGTAATCGCCGCCGGCGCGGATACGTCCAGCGTCGTGGTGGTGCCGGCTAAGTCCACCGCGATGTCCACCGTCGCCGTGGCGCCCGCGCTTAGCACGATGCCGGTGCGGTGCGTGGTGGCAAACCCCGGTGCCTGCACCGCGATCTCGTAGGTGCCTAGCGGCAGCACCGTGAAGCGGTACAGCCCGGTTTCCCCCGTCCTCGCCGACTGTTTGAAGCCGGTCGCGGTATTGCCGATCTCCACCATGGCGTTGGCAACCGCGGCGCTGGACGGGTCCGTCACCGTGCCCGTGATCTCTCCGTTGATGGCGGATGCTTGTCCGAATCCATTAGCCCCGAGCGCGAGCCCAAGCCCCACTATCAATGCAGTCAAGTTCCAATTGTTACGCATGGTATAACCTCTTTCTTACTAGGTTCGCGCATTTCGAGCGATCACCCTTCAGATCACCTCTCGCGTGGGGCAGGCGCTTGCGCCTGGCGATGCCGCTTCCTCGCGAATTCTTGACACGTTCTGGGAGCTTCCTTTGACACGCCGGTGAATCTCTGAAACGCCACACTAAAATGCTTCGACGAAGCAATTCCTTAGATGTCACGCCTGCCGGGTTGGATGCAGCTCGTTGACCCTACGCAATTCGGGAAACAGCCGGCTCCACAATGCCACAATCAGGATTGTCCCCACCCCGCCCGCCACCACCGCCGGCACCGCCCCCAGCCACGCCGCCGTGACCCCGGATTCGAACTGCCCCACCTCGTTCGACGCCCCGATGAACATCATGTTGACCGCGCTCACCCGCCCGCGCATCTCGTCGGGCGTCGCGATTTGTACCAGGGTATGCCGCACCACCACGCTCACCATGTCGCACGCGCCCAGCAGCAACAGCGCCCCTACCGAGAGCGCCACATTGCGCGACAGCCCGAACACCACCGTGCACGCGCCGAACCCGGCCACGCACCACAGCATGATCGCGCCCGCATGCCGCTGGAGCGGGCGGTGCGCCAACACCATCGCCATAATCACCGCGCCCGTCCCGGGAGCGCCGCGCAGGATGCCCAAGCCCGTGGCGCCCACCCCCAGAATGTCCTTGGCGTACACCGGCATCAGCGCCACCGCCCCGCCCAATAGCACCGCGAACATGTCCAGCGAGATCGCGCCCAGCGTCATCTTGGCGCGCCACAGATAGCGTAGCCCATCCAGCAGCACTCCCGGCCGGGCGATGCCGCGCGGCCGCTGCGCCGCCTCCACCCGGATCCGTACCATCAACACCATCGCGCCCAGACACGCCACTACCGATCCGGCATACACCGGCGCCGGGCTTCCCGTCACCCCGTAGACCAGCCCGCCCACCATCGGTCCCACCACCATCGCCCCTTGAAACACACCAGATCCCAGAGCCACCGCGCTGGGAAATACTTCTTCCGGCACCACCAGCGGCAGGAACGCCTGCGACGCCGGACCGTTGAAGGCGCGCACCACGCCGTTGACCACCAGCGCCGCGTACACCGGCCACACCGCTGTCAGGCCGTGCAGGGTCAGCGCCAGAAGCAGCGCCGATACGCACGCGAACGCCACATAGCAGGACTGCAAAATGCGTTGCCGCGGGAAACGGTCCGCCGTCTGCCCCGCCACCAGAAACAGCAGAATCCCCGGCAGGAACTGCGCGAGGCCCACCAGTCCCAGATCCAGCGCGCGGTGCGTCAGCGCGTAGATCTGCCAGCCCACAGCCACCGCCTGCATCTCGCTGGCGATGGTGGCGAGCATTCGCGCCGTCATGTAGTAGCGGAAGTTCGGGTACCGAAACGCGACGCGTCCCCCTGCGCCCGGCCCGCTCAATGTCCCCGTATCCCCGGCATCGCCATCACGTCGCAGCGTCGCATTACAGAGCGCGGTAGGCAGGCTCCGGTCCCGGCCCCTTGCCTTCCGCTAGCGTCGCGCGTCTTGTCCGGAGCACTGTGGAGCGGGCGTCCCGCCTGCCATGCCGGTATTCGTACCGGCATTCTTCGAAGAACGCCGGCAAGGACGCCGGCGTGGCAACCTAAAAGGTCGCTCCACGTGTGCAGCCCGATAATCGGCCAGAGGTGCATAGCGCGCACTGTTTGCGCCTCGCTACGTTAGCGCAGCGAGGCGCTGGGGGCCACCGCGTCCAGCGGATTCACCAGATGACGCGCGGCGTAATAGCCCGGATGCACCCGCTCCACGATGTGCGCCACCGGGCGCTCCAGCACCCGGAAATAGGGCTGCGGATTCAAGCCGATCCAGAACGCCCACACGATTAGCGGCGCGAAGACCGCTATCTCCCGCCACGAAAGATCCTTCAGCAGAGAATTCTTCTCCTTGACCTCGCCCAGCATGGTCCGCTGGAACAGCCACAGAAGGTACGCCGCGCCCAGGGCGATCCCCACGGCTCCCCAGAATGCCCAATTGAAGGACATCTGGTACGCGCCGCTCATGATGGTCAGTTCGCCGATGAAGCCGTTCAACGGCGGCATGCCCATGGAACTGAGCGACGCCAGCAGGAACACGATGGTGAATACCGGCATCACCTTCATCAGCCCGCCGTACTCGGAGATTTCACGCGTGTGGCGCCGTTCGTAAACCACGCCCACGATGAGGAACAGCATGCCCGTCGAAATCCCGTGGTTGATCTGTTGCAGAATCGATCCCGAAATACCCGCGGGGTTGAGCGCGAAAATTCCCAGGGTGCAGAATCCCAGGTGGCTGACCGACGAATACGCCACCAGTTTCTTCCAATCCTTCTGCATCAGGCAAGCCAGCGCGCCGTACACAATCCCGATAATCGACAGAATCCCCATCGCATTGACGATCACCGGATTCTTAGCCGAGTCCGGCAATAGCGGCAGCGAGAAGCGCAAGAAGCCGTACGTCCCCATCTTCAGCATTACGCTGGCCAGCACCACACTCCCCGCCGTGGGCGCTTCGGTATGCGCGTCCGGCAGCCAGGTGTGGAACGGAAACATCGGCACCTTGACGGCGAACCCGACGAAGAATGCCCAGAACACCCACCACTGCATGCCAACGGGAATCTGCGTGCGCATCAAATCCGCGATATCGAAGCTGTAGGCCTGAAATTGCGTGTAGTGCTGGTAGTAGAGGGCCAGGACGCCGAGGAACATCAGCACGCTGCCGATCAGCGTGTAGATCATGAACTTGATGGCTGCGTAGCCGCGGCGCGGACCGCCCCAGATGCCGATGATGAAGTACATGGGCACCAGCACGGTCTCCCAAAATACGAAGAAGAGCAGAAGATCCAGTGCCATGAAGACGCCCAGCATGGCGGTCTGCAAGAGCAGGAAGAACGCGTAGTATTCCTTCAACCGGTGCCCGATGGCGTTCCAACTGGAAAGAATCGCCAGGAACCCCACCACGGTGGTGAGCATTACCAGCAGCAGTCCCAGGCCGTCGATGCCGATATGGTAGGTGGCGCCTATCGAGGGAATCCATTGGACCTTTTCCTCGAACTGGTAGTCCTTCGTGTGGTCGAAATTGAATACCAGGGGCAGCGAGACCAGGAAGCCGAGAAACGCCACCGCATTGGCAAACAGCTTAATGGCGCGCGCGTTCGACGACGGAAGCAACAGCAGCACCAGTAAGCCTACCAGTGGCGTGAACAGGACAACGGAAAGAATATGATCCATAGCACTTCGGAATAGCCCTCATCGTATCACCCTGACGGGGGTTTCGCGCTTGCATGGCCTGAGTGGCCCAAGGCGATAACCCGCGCCTCCGGGCGAAGCTCAGGCCTACGACATCGCCGCCTGGAGCATGGCGCGCGTGTATCCCACGTTGTAGGCGATCGCGGCGTAGCCGCCACCCCCGGGGTACCCGCCAATGCGGCCCCGTTCGGCATCGTAGTCCAGACGCCGCTGATGTTCCGGATAAATCTGATATTTGTACTTGTTCTTGACCAGTTCCTTCATCACGGCGAACATGTTGTTCAGCCCCTCGTCGATCCAGACTTCCCGGTACCGTTCGTACGGCTTCATCACCGCTACGTTGCGGAAATGGACGTGGTTGATGCGGTCCCGCGACCCGAAGTAGCGGCAGACCTCCACCGGATCCTCGCCCATCTCGCGCGTCACCCCGCAATCGAACGTGATCCCGTTCGAAGGGCTGTCGACAATCGCGATCAGCTTCTTCCAGCCGGCCAGTGAACCCATGATCTGCCGCGAACCCCGGCTGATGGGCGCGGGCGGATCGTTAGGGTGCAGCGCCAGGCGCACGTTGGCCTTCTCCGCCGCCGGCACCACCGCCTTCAGGAAATACGCGATATTGCTCCACATCTCCTCAAGATTGTGAGCGCCCTCATTGGGCAGCGCGGCCAGGTCTTTGAACTTCATGCCTTTTTCTTCCGGCCGCGTCTGGTATTGCCGGTCGGCCGTCTGCACCAGTTCAGCATCGAAGCCGGTCCAGCCGGAACCGCCGCGGGCGGTGTCGATTTCCTCGAAATAGCCCTCCATGGCGCGATGCGCATAGAAGTTGTATTCAATCACCGGCAGGCCTACCTTGCCGGCGGCGATGATGGAGAGCTTCACCTTCTCGATATCCTCATCGCATTTGTTCCCAGGCTTTCCATAGAGGATGTCGTTGGACAAGTTGATCATCAGATTGCCCACCGCGATGTCAACCGCCTTGAACCGTTCCATGATCGCGTTCAGGCTTTGTTCGGTCCACGGCGAGCCAGAGCCGCCGCCCAGAACGTGATCCACCCCAAGCTGTTTGATGCGGCGCGGGCCAGCCAGCGGATCCGGCGGAGTATTCGCCGCCGCGCCGCCGCGCCCACCGCCAAAACCGCCGCCATCGCCCATGCTGAGTGCGAGCTTCGGCGTATCTTTTCCTTCCTTAGGCGGGGCCGGCACCTGAGCTGCTGCCAGCGGCACTTCGGCGGCAGGCGTCAACGCGACTGCCCCCAGGATTTCCATGGCTGCTCTGCGCGAGAATTTCATAATCGGGACTCCGTTTTAAAATCGGACCGGGAATTCCGCTTGCCGCTCCCCGGTTGCCGCCAGTATATCCCCATGGTGGAACAGGGTTTGGCCCTCAGCGTTCCCCGCCGCGGGTAATCATTTTCCGGCACCAACCGCCACGTTCCGTCGCAAGGGCGCTGGAACACCTTGGTGGGAAGTTCGTGCATGGCAGGCCGGCACCAGACATCGTAGCAAGTTGGTACCACAGATTTCTACCGGCCGTTCATGCGTTGGCGCAATCGGCCGATATGAAATCGGAAGCCCATGTATGCTCTCATCGGTATTGCCGCAGTCTTCGCCGCAGTCTTCGGTGGATATCTGCTCGAAAGCGGGAGCCTTTACGTCCTGTTTCAGCCCGCGGAGTTGCTGATCGTGGGCGGGGCTGCCGCCGGCATTGTCATGGTGGCCAACCCGCCCGCGGTGATGCTCAGAATGTTTCGCGGTTGCGTGGCGGCCTTCCGCCCCCCCACCCGCACCCCGCGGGTGTTCCTGCGCTACATGCGCATGCTCTATGAGATCTTCAGCTTCATCCAGCGCGCCGGCATTATGGAATTCGAGGATGACGTGGAAGACCCCGCCAAAAGCCGCATTTTTTCCAATCATCCGGAGTTTCTGAAAGACCTCCCCACCCGCGATTTCGTCTGCGATTCGCTGCGCATGCTGGTGGTCGGTCTCACCACGCCCTCGGATCTCGACCAGTTGATGGAACTCGATATCGAGGTGCAGCGCAAAGGCCAGCAGGAGCCGATTGCCGCTTTGCATGCCGTGGCCGATGCGCTTCCCGGCCTGGGCATCGTGGCGGCGGTGCTCGGCGTGGTCATCACCATGCAGTCCATCGGCGGCCCTCCCGATGCAATAGGGCAGAAGGTGGCGGCGGCCCTGGTCGGCACGTTCCTGGGAATCCTGCTCTGTTACGGTGTGGTGAGCCCGATCGCCTCGCGCTGCGAAAAGTTGGCTGATACCGAGGCGCAGTTGCTCCATGTGCTGCGCATCGCCATGGTGGCGTTTGCCCGCGGCGCGTCACCCATTCTGGCGGTAGAGTACGCGCGCCGCTCCGTGCCCGTCGAACTCCGCCCCTCTTTCCTCGATATGGAGATCACCATCAAGCGGGAAGCCAAAATCCCCGCCGCGGCCAAACCCAACATCCCGGAGGTACCCGATGCCCCGGCTCTCCCTGCCTGAAGACCATGCTCCCAGGGTGGAGGTGCGCATTCGCCAGCACTCCGCCCACCGGTCAGGTGGCGCGTGGAAGGTTGCCTACGCGGATTTCGTGACCGCCCTGATGGCGCTGTTTATCGTGCTGTGGATGATGAGCGCCAGCGCGAAGGTGAAATCCTCCGTCGGCGGCTACTTCAAGAATCCCCGCGAATTCGCCCGCACCGCGGCCTCCCGCGCCCTCGCCAATTCGGCCGGGGAAGCCGTCGTTCCACGCGATAACATGGAGGACATCCGCAAGCAGCTCGAACAGGCGCTCACCGCCATGCCGGAATTCTCCCAACTGCGCGACCACGTCAAGTTCAGCGTCACCGCCGAAGGCCTGCGCGTCGACCTGCTGGAGAACGACCAGGGGATGTTTTTTGTGAGCGGTAGCCCGGAGCCCACGCCGGCGGGGCAGGGCCTGTTACGCGTGCTGGCAAAAGAAATGTCCCAACTGCCCAATCGTCTCGCCATCGAAGGCCACACCGACGCCAAACCCTTCCGCAATGCCAGTCCGGCCGCGGGCTATAGCAATTGGGAATTGGCCACCGACCGCGCCAACGCGGCGCGCCGTTTGCTTCACGCCTACGGCGTCCGCCCGGAACAAGTCGTCGAGGTCAGGGGCTTCGCCGATCAACGGCCGTACAATGACAAAGATCCCTTTGACTCCAAGAATCGACGCGTATCCGTAGTCGTAAGGTTCACAGCTTGAACAGTTCCCGCAGCCGCCGCGTTTGTACCCGGCTAACCGGAACTTCGGTGTGCTTCTTATCGTCCATGCGGAGCTGATAGCTCGATTTGAACCAGGGCACCACTTCCTTGATGCGGTTGATATTCACCAGGAAGGAACGGTGCACACGCCAGAACATTTCACGGTCCAGACTGGCCTGCAGATCCTCGATTGTCCGGTAGTTGGAGTGGCCCTCGATATTGGTGGCCACCAGCGTGATCAGCCCGTCGTCTATAGTGGCGTAGATCACGTCGTTGGCGTCCACGATGAAGTTGCGGTTGTTGGCGCGCACTAACAGCTTCGTTCGCGGGGCGGAACCGGGCGCGTTCTTCGATACCGCCGGCGGCTCCAGCGCCTTCCTGTCCTGGATCACGCGCCGCGCCCGCTCGATGGTTTCCGCCAGCCGCCCGCGCTCCACCGGCTTCAGCAGATAGTCCATTGCCTCCAGCCGGAATGCCTCAACCGCGTACTGGTCGTAGGCCGTCACGAAGATGAAATGCGGCAGTTCCACCTCCAGTTCGCGCAGCCGCCGGACCACCCCAAGGCCATCCAGCCCAGGCATATTTACATCCAGAAAAACCAATTCGGGCTCCAGCTTTCGAATCAGTTCCACCGCCTCCAAACCGTTGGATCCCCTTGCAATTACTTCAATTTCGGGGAAATCTCGCAGCAGGTAGGCAAGTTCGTCGCAGGCTAATAGCTCATCATCTACGACAACCGTAGTAAGTGTGGCCGTCGCGCGGTCTCGCATGGACTGGTATTATAGCATTTCAGTCTAAAGGAGAAAGATTTGCCCAATAAAGACAGCGTCCAGATCGCGCCCGCGGAGGGCAAGCTGGGTGTTTTGATTCCTGGCATGGGCGCGGTAACCACCACATTCATCGCCGGGCTCGAAGCCTTCAAGCTTGGACTGGGGAAGCCGATCGGCTCCCTCACGCAGTTGGGAACCGTCCGCCTGGGGAAGCGGACAGAGGGGCGCACCCCCGCCATTAAGGACTTTGTTCCACTGGCCAAGATGTCCGACATCGAGGTGGCCTGCTGGGACATTTTCGAGGATAACGCCTACGAAGCCGCCACCAAGGCCGGCGTCCTGGAAAAAGCCCTGCTTGAGCAGGTAAAAGCGCCGCTCTCGGCAATCAAGCCCATGAAGGCCGTCTTCGACCAGAACTTCGTCAAGCGCATCCATGGCCCCAACATCAAGGCCGCGGGTTCCAAAATGGAGCACGCGGAGATGGTCATGGACGACATCCGTCAGTTCCAGAAGCGCACCGGCGTGGCGCGCACCACCATGATTTGGTGCGGCTCTACCGAGGTCTATCACGAGGCTGCCGCCGTGCACGCCACTCTGAAGGACTTTGAGACAGGCCTCCGGAAGGACGATCCGGAAATCTCGCCCAGCCAGATTTACGCCTACGCCGCGCTCAAATCCGGTGTCGGGTACGCCAACGGCGCGCCCCATCTGACCACCGACATGCCCGCGCTCCAGGAATTGGCGCGCGATATGAACTTGCCGATTTGCGGCAAGGACTTCAAGAGCGGCCAGACCTTCATGAAGACCCTGATCGCCCCCGGCCTGAAATCGCGCATGCTGGGCCTTAGCGGCTGGTTCTCCACCAATATCCTGGGCAATCGCGACGGCGAAGTGCTCGACGAACCCGGATCCTTCCGTTCCAAAGAGGTCACCAAGAGTTCCGCCTTGGAGCACATCCTGCAGGGCTCGCTCTATCCCGACCTGTACAAGGAGATCTACCACAAGGTCCGCATCGAGTACTACCCGCCGCGCGGCGATGCCAAGGAAGGCTGGGACAATATCGACATCTTCGGCTGGCTCGGCTACCCCATGCAGATCAAGATCAATTTCCTCTGCCGCGATTCCATTCTGGCCGCGCCCCTGGTGCTGGATCTCGTTCTGTTCATGGATCTGGCGCAGCGCGCCGGCATGCGCGGCATTCAGGAATGGCTGTCATTCTATTTCAAGGGCCCCATGCATGCCCCAGAGGTTTATCCCGAGCACGACATCTTCATCCAGTTGATGAAGATGAAAAACACCTTGCGTTGGATGCGTGGCGAGGACTTGATCACGCATTTGGGCCTGGAATATTACGATTAGTCGCGGTATTGTTTGGCTGTAGTGTTATAAAGGCGCGCGCGGCACGGGGGGAAAATCGCTTCCGCCGCCGCCGCGTCTTAGTCCCTGGGAGCTCCTATGAAAGTGTTGGTAATCGGAGGCACTCTCTTCATCGGGAAACTGCTGGTGGAGGAGTTACTGAAGGAAGGCCACGACGTTGCCGTCTTACACCGCAAACCGAAGCACGACTTCGGACGCCGGGTCGAGAACCTCATGGCGGACCGCAACGACGCCGAAGCTTTGCGTGAAGTCCTCTCCGGCCGCCGTTTCGACGTGGTATTCGACAATGTTTACGATTTTGACCGCGGCACCACGGCGGCGCAGGTGGAGGCCACCGTACGTGCCTGCGGAGATCGCATTTCCCGCTATATCTTCATGTCGAGCGTCGCCGCCTACGGCGACGGCCTGAATCACAAGGAGAGCGATCCGCTGGCCCCGGACTATCATCCCCTGCCCTACGCCGGGCATAAAGCCACCACGGAGCGCCTGCTCTTCCGCATGCACGCCACCACCGGTCTGCCGGTAGTCACCTTCCGCCCGCCCTTTGTCTACGGCCCGCGGACGAATTATTACCGCGAGCAGTTCATCTGGGACCGCTTGCGCGCCGGCCGGCCCATCATCATCCCCGGCGACGGCCACCGCCTCATGCAACTCGCCTACGTCCATGACCTGTCGACGGCCATGATCAAATCCATGCATGAACCGCGCGCCGTGGGCGAGGCCTTCAACATCGGCGACCCAAAACCGCTGACCCAGGTGGAACTGGTGGAGAAGTTGGCCAAGGCGGCTAACGTGGAGCCCACCCTGGTGCGCGTGCCCCGCGACGCCATCGTCCAGGCCGGCGGCAGCGTCTTCACCGAGCCCTTCTACTTCGGCGAGTACTACGATCTCCCGCCGATCACCGAAAACATCGGCAAAGTCACCCGCGTCCTTAAGATGAAGCTGACCCCCTTGGAAATCGGCTTGAAGGAGACTTATAAGTGGTACCTGCGCAACCATAAGCCGCGCACCGCCGGCTTCGAGTTCGACGACAAGGTGCTTGCGTTCGCCAAGTCGGGCTCGCCCATCGGCGTTTAGGGTAGCAGCCTTGCATGTTGGTGGCGCGCCCGCTTCCGTCGCTGGCGGCCGGTCATCGCCCGGCCGGGGCTGATAGGGCCGCAATCACTGCCTGCGGGTTTCGTTCGATCACGGTCAGGTAGGCGCGCACTGTGCTGTCGGGGCTGGTTCTTCCCTGTTCCCACTCCTGAAGCGTTCTCAGACTGATGCCGTACTGAGACGCGAACTCCGACTGCGATAGCCCGAGCTTCGAC
>JANYJN010000211.1 GCA_025358475.1 Candidatus Solibacter sp. | reverse complement strand
GAATTCGGCACCAATATTCGCATTCCCAGCCATTTTCGGCTTTGTGCGGCCGGGCCGCCCACCACCAGCGGGTTACCGGTGTCGATAGTCACCGCGGCGGGCAGATTGCTCAGCTGGTTGGTCAACAGCACCTGGCAGTTGGCCTGGCTGACCAGTTCGACCAACGGCAGGCTGCCTACGGGCGCGGTACTGCTTACATAATTCGAGACCGTGCCCTCGATCTGAATTAGATTGCCCAAAGCCGCGCAGGCCGGCACCGCCGTGCTGCCGGTGAACACTATCAAACCTTCGCTGGTATTCACGTCGGCGTCGCGGTCCGCAGCCTGCGATTCAAGGTAAAAGCCCCGCGCGCTGCCCGTGGATGCGCGCACCGCGGTCACTACGCCTTTGGTGGTCACTGAAGACCCGCCGAGCGGTGAAGCGGTGCCGGATCCGTTGATCTCCCATATCGTATGGAACGTGGGCGGCGGCGCCTGGACCGTGAGGCCAAGGTTGAAACTGGAAGAACGGCGGATATCGTCCGTGACTGCGCAGGGAAGCGTGTAGACGGCGGGCCTGGTGGCCGCTGGAACCAGGTAGCTGGTTGGCAGGGCAACCGAGGAGCCACCGCCGATCACCGTCAGATTGCAAGTCAACGTGTAGCTGCTCGACGACGGATTTGCGCCCGAAACGGATGTGGCGCTCAGCGAGACCGAATTGCCTGCCGTGATGGGGCTGGGGCTGGCCGTGCCCGTAGCCGTGGGAGGCGTCGAGGAGCTGGTCACTGTCAGCGAGATATTGAAGTTCCCAGTCCGCGACTGTGCGTCGGTCACCGTGCAGGGCAAGGGGTAGGTGTTTGCCGCCGTGGCGTCCGGAACGGAGTACGCCGCGGCGTACGTGTTGCCGGTAGTGTTCGGTAGGGTAAGGGTGTCACTGCCCCCCATTGCCGTCAGATCGCAGGTGACCGAGATGCCTGTCGATGCCGGACTCACTCCGGGAGTGATTGTCGCGGTCAAGGTGGTGGAACTTCCCGCCGCAATTGGATTCGGGCTGGCCGAAGCGGTCCCGTAAGGGTCTCCCGTGCCCAGAGGCGTGAGCGAAAAATCGTCCACCGCGAGACCGTCATCGGCCCCGGGTGCGTCCACGTCGGTCCAGCGGATCCAGACGGTAGCTCCGCTGGCGATGCTCAGAGGAATCGCGGAATTGAGCGCCGTTCGGTTGGCAAGGGCGTTGCCGTCCTTGGCTCCGGCGATTGCCTCGACCGGCGTGACAAAATTGAGTGCGGTTACACCCGTCCAGCCTCCGACGGTGGTGAGACCCCCGGCGCTCATGCTGTACTCAAACGTCAACTGGTCGGTTCGACTGGCGGTTCCCAGCCTCCACTCTTCGCCCGTGTAGCCGATCGCCAGTGACGCAATCGGGGCACCCGTATTGTTCGTGAAACAGGCTCCGATCATGGGAACCAGAGATCCGCTGCGCTGCGTGCCGAGCGCGCGATCGGTGCCCCCCGCGGTGCCAAAGCTGTACGTGTCACCGGTGGTGCTCGATCCGTCGCCGGCCGCGTATTTCTGGTCAAGCCTTGCGTTGCCGGCGGTGCCAGTCTCGCTGATGAACCAGCCCGCGATCGTGAGGGTGTTTGCTGTTCCGGTGTTGGCCAGCGTGTCGAAGTTCTGGGTGTAGGCACTACCCATGCTGGTCAGCGAAACGCACTGGCCGAAGCCGCTGGACGCTACAGCCAGGATGGCCAGCACAAGCATCAGGACGGAAGACAAAGGGAACGGAAAGCTCTTACGCATGATATTCTTGCCGAATTTCTCTTTCTGAAATTTCACAAACAAGCCAACGAACAGGCCCGATCCGTCCGGCAACAGGCGACCGGCATCGCGCAACTCACACGAACCCGGGCAGCGGCTAATCGCAGGCTAAACTCCTGAACAGCCGTTGCGCTTAGTATATAACCCGCCGCCGCGTTTGCCAGACCATTCTGGTTACAGTGCTATTACCTCGCCCCGCGCAACACGCTATCCTGCATATGGCGCTCCGATTCCAGCCGCAAATAATGTGCTATCGGG
>JANYJN010000196.1 GCA_025358475.1 Candidatus Solibacter sp. | reverse complement strand
CCTGTCCACGTTACCCATTCATTTTGGCCGCAACGCGCGCCACATGCCCCGCGTCACGATACACTAGCCTCATGACTCGTTTACTTGGTCTCTTCGTGCTGTTCGCCGGTTTCGCCTGCGCCCAAAACCGCGTCTACGAATTGCGCACCTACACCTGTAATGAAGGCAAGCTGGAGGCACTGAAGGCGCGCTTCCGCGATCACACCATCGAAATCTTCCAGCGCCACGGAATTGAGAGCGTGGGCTACTGGATCCCGCGGGATCCCGAAAAATCCAAGACTACGTTGATCTACATCGTGGTGCACCCCAGCCTGGAAGCGGCCCAGAAGAACTGGGCGGAGTTCCGGGCCGATCCGGAATGGAAGAAGGTCGCCACCGAATCCCAGGTCAACGGCACGATCCTCGCCAAACCGCCGGAATCGGTATTCATGGATCCGGCCGATTTCTCCAAGTTGAAATAACGTGGACGCCGCCCGCCAGGCGCACATGCGCCACCTTGTCGAACAGATTCAGACGCTCGAAGCGCGTCTCCGCCAGGGCGGCGGCCAGGCGCGCATCGTCCGCCAGCACGAGGCTGGCAAGATGACCGCGCGCGAGCGCATTACCGGCCTCACCGACCCCGCTTCCCGCTTCCTCGAAATCGGCCTGCTCATCGCCTACGACCGCTATGACGGCCAGGCGCCCTCCGCCGGCATCGTCACCGGACTCGGCCGCATTGAGGGCCGCCCCGCCGTCATCGTGGCCAACGACGCCACCGTGAAGGCCGGCGCCTGGTGGCCTGAAACCATTACCAAGATTCTGCGCGCGCAGGAAATCGCCATGCGCAACCGCCTGCCCATCGTCTACCTGGTGGATTCGGCGGGCGTCAACCTGCCCTACCAGGACGGCATCTTTCCCGGACAGTACGGCGCCGGCCGCATATTCCTTTACAGCTCGCTCATGCGCCGCAAACTGCGCATCCCGCAGACGGCCGCCGTGATGGGGCCCTGTATCGCGGGCGGCGCCTACCTGCCGGCGCTCAGCGATTGCATCATCATGGTGGAAGGCACCAGCTTTATGGGCCTCGGCGGGCCCAACCTGGTGAAGGGCGCTACCGGCCAGGTGATCGAGTCCGAACCGTTGGGCGGCGCGCGCATGCACACATCGCTCAGCGGCGTGGCGCACTACCTGGCGAAGGACGATGCCGATTGCCTGGCGCGCATCCGCCAGCGTTTTCGCCAATTGCCGGCCGCGCAGGCCGCCCCTACGGGCGCCACCCCGCCGGCGCGCGACGCCTCCGAACTCCACGGCGTGCTGCCCGCCGACCATCGCATGCCCTACGAAATCGAAGACGTCCTGTTCCGCATCTTCGATGCCGCCGACTATAGCGAGTTCCAGCCCGAATACGCCCCCGAGATGCTGTGCGCCAACGCGCGCCTGGACGGTCGCCCGGTGGCCGTGATCGCCAACCGCCGCGGTTTCCTGAAAGCGCAGGGCCGCCCCCGCATCGGCGGCATCATTTACGCCGAGTCCGCGCGCAAGGTGGCGTACTTCGTGGAGGCCGCCGAACGCCTCGGCACGCCGCTGGTCTATCTGCAGGATGTCTCCGGCTTCATGGTGGGGCCCGACGCCGAACGCGAGGGCATCATCCGCGCCGGCGCCGAGATGGTGGAGACCATGAGCTGCGCCACCGTGCCCAAGCTGGTGGTGACGCTGAATCACGCCAGCGGCGCCGGCTATTACGCCATGGCGGGACAGGGCTTCGACCCCCACTTCACCTTCAGTTGGCCCACCGCGCGCATCGGCGTGATGGAGGGCGATTCCGCCGTCGTGGCGCTCTACTCCGCCGACCTGGAAAAGTGCAGGGGAGGGCCGCTGCCCGAGGATCTGCGCGAGGCGGTGGAACGCACACGCGGCGATTACGAGCGCTGGCTGGACGCGCGTTACGCCGCCGCCCGCGGCCATTGCGACGCCGTCGTCGATCCGCTTGATACCCGCGGCATTCTGTCCTTTGCGTTGGAGGCATGCATGCAACACGCGACGCCCGCCCCTGCCCCCTCTCAAGCATGGGAGCGATCATGATCCGCATCGCCAACGGCCAAGGCTTCTGGGGCGACTGGCTGGAAGCCCCGGTGCGTCTGGTGGAGCAAGGCCCGCTCGATTATCTCGCGCTGGACTACCTGGCCGAGGTCACCATGTCGATCCTGCAAAAGCAGAAGCAGGCCGACCCGCTGCTGGGCTACGCGCGCGATTTTCCCCCGCTGGTCGCGCGCATCGCCAGGCACATCCGCGAGCACGGCGTCACCGTGATCGCCAATGCCGGCGGCGTCAATCCGCTGGCCTGTGCCCGTGAAGTGGTGCGCCTCGCGCCCGGCCTGAAGGTGGCCGTGGTGCTGGGCGACGACGTGTATCCGCGGATCGACGAGTTCCTCGCCAAAGGCTACGAGTTGCGCGACATGGAAACCGGCGCTGCCCTGGCCGCCATCCGCGACCGCATACAGAGCGCCAACGCCTACATCGGCGCGTTTCCCATGGCGCAGGCGTTGGCCACCGGCGCCAACGTGGTGATCGCCGGCCGCTCCACCGATACCGCGCTGACGCTCGCGCCCATGGTGCATCGATTCGGCTGGCGGGAGGACGATTTCGACAAGCTCGCCAGCGGCACCATCGCCGGCCACATCATCGAGTGCGGCGCGCAATGCACCGGCGGCAACTGCCAGGTGGATTGGCGGGACATCCCCGGCATGGCGAACATTGGCTACCCCATCGTCGAGGCCCAGCCGGATGGAACCTTCTGCGTGACCAAACACGCAGCTGCCGGCGGCCGCGTGACCGTGGATTCCGTCAAGGAGCAATTGCTCTACGAACTCGGCGACCCGAAGAACTACATCACGCCGGATTGCGTGGCCGATTTTACCAGCGTCCGCCTGGCGGCCGATGGCGACAACCGCGTGCGCGTCACCGGCATTCGCGGCGGTCCTCGCCCGGCTTCGCTCAAAGTCTCCATCAGCTATGCCAACGGCTGGAGGGCCATCGGCACGCTGGTATATTCGTGGCCGCAGGCGTTAGAGAAGGCGCAAGCCGCCGACGCCATCGTGCGCCAACGCCTCCGCAATCTGGGGCTCGCCTTCGACGAGATTTTTACCGAGTATTTCGGCGTCAACGCCTGTCACGGCGCGGTCGCGCCGCCCAATCCAGACCCGCCCGAAGTGCAGTTGCGCATCGGTGTGCGCGGGGCGGACAAGAAGGCGGTGGATCGGTTCACGCGAGAGTTAATTCCCTTAGTGCTCAACGGCCCTCCCGGTGCCACCGGTTTCGGCGAAGGCCGCCCCGCGGTGCGCGAGATTGTGGCCTACTGGCCGGCGTTGCTGCCGCGCGAAGAGATTGTGACGCGAGTGGAAGTAGTGGAGTAGGGGGAGCCTTCCACAAGCCTCAGTTTCCCCGCCGCCCGGCTGAGCGGCTTTGCCCTGCCGAAAAGGATCGCCGTCACAGTGAATGTGGCAACCAACATCTGCCCGAGGAAAAGCCTCTGCGCGACAAGCGGCGCCGCCCTGGCTGAAGGTCTGGGCTGCCCGGGCGCGCCGTGCGAGAATAGCCGCAGAGGCCCGCCATGAAAATGCCGCTCTCCCAACTCGCGCATACCCGCTCCGGCGATAAGGGCGACACCTGCAACATCGGCGTCATCGCCTTCCGCGAAGCCGACTATGCGGTGCTCGTCCGCGAAGTTACCGCCGAACGCGTCAAGCGCCACTTCGGCGAGCTCGTACAGGGCACCGTCGAGCGCTTCGAACTGCCCAACCTGGGCGCGCTGAACTTCCTGCTGCACGGCGCGCTGGGCGGCGGCGGCACCGTGTCGCTCCGCACCGACGCCCAAGGGAAGACTTTCGGCGCCGCCCTGCTGGCCCTCGAAATCGAAGTCTGACTCCGCGGCTGTTTGACTTCGTGGGGCGGACCCCCGATCCGCGGCCGACGCCCCCGTCGGCCTGCTGGCACCCTGCAAGGTGCTGATATCGCCATTCCGGCCAGCAGCATTTTCCATCATTCGCGTGAGGCACCGCAGGCGTCATGAGCACTTTGTGCCACGTCAGTTTCTCCGTCTATTGCCTGTTCTCGTCCACGCACCAGCGCACCAGCGATTCCGGGTATTTGCCTTGGCTGGTCCTCAGCAGATCCGCCGCCTGGACCTGTTGGAAGGAAAACGCGACCGATCCGTCCGCCGCCGCCGTGCCCAAGAGGTAGCCGTAGACGTCCGTCATGGCCTTGGGTCCTGGCACCGCGCCTGACGGCAGCCGGTAGCGCACGGCGCCCGCGGTGCCCACGATCCATCCGGGCAGCACCTTGCCATTCCAGGTATCGGTGCGGTACACGTCTTCCATAAAGAAATGAGAGTGGCTGGCCAGCAGGTAGACGTTCTTGTGGGCCACGGACTGGGCGTGCCACAACGCTTCGTACACTTCGCGCCCGCTCTTCTCACCCTGCGCCCAATCGCTCATGCTGTGCGCGTTGCCAAAGCTGCCCGGCAGCGCGGCATGCATGCCCACCACCAGTGTCTGAATCGAGGCGGATTTTTCGGCGCGGTCCACCACCGAATGGAACCACTTGAGCTGGGCGGCATCGAACTGATCGGTGCCGGCGTTATCCAGGGCGATGAAGTCGATATTGCGGTTGATCCAGTGGTAATACGTGCGCAGCTTGTGATCTAGCGGATCGTCCGCCAGACGCTGTGCGCGCAGGGCCGGGGTGCCCAGCCAGTCGGCGAATTGCATCAGGTAGTGTTCGCGGGTGGCCGGCGGGATGGTCTCGTGATTCCCCGGGCTCAGCATCACCGGAAGGCCGCCAAAGGGGGCCAGTTGTCGAGCGATGAAATCGGCCCACGCGCCGTTTTCATACTCGATGATGGTCAGGGGTTTCGTGGGCAGGGCCAGTTTGGCGGGCGGAACCATATCTTCATCGAAGTTATAGATGGCGCGGAAATCGCCCAGGTGCCAGTAGAACTCCGACTGGCTGGCCAGCACTCCGGATGCGATCCCCGGCATCACGATGTCGCCGCAGTTGCGGGAATCGCCCGACACGGCGAACTTCCAGGTGCCGTTACCCGGCGGCTGGGCTGCCAGCGGGATCAGGAACACGCCAAGAAGACACGCAAGCTTGTGCATTAGAAATGAGTGTGACATAAGCCGCCGCCTCATGCACCTGAAAACGGGCTAGGGGTATGCGGCGTAAATAGTGCGCCTTATCCAGAGCATCGTGGAGCGGGCGTCCCGCCTGCCATGCCGGTATTCATACCGGCATGCTTCGAAGAACGTCGGCAAGGACGCCGGCGTGGCAACCTGAAAGGTCGCTCCACGAATGCAGCCCGATGATCTGCCGGGAGTCCATAAGGCGTAATATTTTCGCCGCACTACACTAGAGCGAAATCTGCTGGGCGTGTCCCCCGGTCACCAGTTGGATGCGGCCGGCCGGCGCATCGGCCGCCATCGCCACCGGTGCACAGCGGCCGAAGAAGTGTTTTCATGTACCATCCGCTCATAGCGCCGCCGCCCCCTTCGGGCGACAATGAAAACTCATGCGCATTCTCTACGGATACCTTCGCAACTACTGGAAGCTCGCGGCGACCGCGCTGGTGCTGGCGGCCATCAACCAGATCTTCTCCCTGCTGGACCCGTGGATTTTCCGCTACATCATCGATAACTACGCCACTAAGTACAGCCAGTATTCCAGCGCGCAATTCCTGCGCGGTGTTAGCGGGTTGCTGGCGGCGGCGGTGTTCGTGGCCTTCGTTTCGCGCGTGGCCAAGAACTTCCAGGATTACTTCGTCAACCTGATCACCCAGCAGGTGGGCGCGCGGCTGTATGCCGATGGCATACGTCACTCGTTGGAACTGCCCTACACGCTCTTCGAAGACCAGCGCTCCGGCGAGACCCTGGGCAAATTGCAGAAGGTGCGGACCGACGTGGAGAAGCTCATCAACATGGCCGTCAACCTGGTCTTCACCACCCTGATCGGCCTGGTATTCGTGATCCTTTACGCCTCCCGAGTGCACTGGTCCGTGGTGCCGGCCTACCTGCTGACCGTGCCGCTACTCGGCGGGTTGAGCAAGGTGCTGAGCCGCAAGATCAAGGAAGTGCAGAAGCACATCGTGCGGGAGACCACCGCGCTGGCCGGCGCCACCACCGAATCGCTGCGCAATATCGAGTTGGTGAAGAGCCTGGGGCTGGCGCGGCAAGAGATCGAGCGTCTCAACTCCACCACCGCCAAGATTCTCAAACTGGAATTGAAGAAGGTGCGCTACCTGCGCAGCCTGAGCTTCATACAGGGCACCTGCGTCAACCTGCTGCGCACCTCCATCCTGTTCCTCATGCTCTACCTGATTTTCACGCAGCGCATCACGGTGGGGCAGTTCTTCTCGCTGTTCATCTATTCGTTTTTCATTTTCGGACCGCTCCAGGAACTAGGCAACGTGATCAACGTTTATCGCGAGACCGAGGTGTCGCTGCAAAACTTCGAGACCATCCTGAGCCTGCCGCCGGAACCCCGGCCGCTGCATCCGGTGACGGTGGATTTCCTCGACCGGCTAAGCTTTGACCACGTCAGTTTCCAGCACCAATCGGCCTCCACGCCGGCGCTGCGCGAGATTTCCTTTGAGGTGGATCGCGGCGAGACCATCGCCTTCGTGGGACCATCCGGGGCGGGGAAGACCACCCTCGTCAAACTGCTGGTGGGCCTGTATCGCCCGCAGACGGGCCACATCTATTACAACGGCGTCCCGGAGGACGAAATCGCCATCGACCGCCTGCGCGAGCGCATCGGCTTCGTCACCCAGGACGCGCAATTGTTCTCCGGCTCCATCCGCGAAAACCTGCGCTTCGTGCGCCCCGATGCCTCTGACGAAGAGTGCCTGAAGGTGCTGGAGCAGGCCGCCGTGCAAGGGCTACTGGGGCGCGCCGGCGGCGGTCTGGACACGGTGATCGGCGAGGGCGGTATCAAGGTCTCCGGCGGCGAGAAGCAGCGCCTGTCCATCGCCCGCGCCCTGCTGCGCAAGCCGCAACTGCTGGTCTTCGACGAGGCCACCAGCTCGCTGGACTCGCTCACCGAAGAGGAGATCAGCCAGACCATACGCGACGTCGCCGCCAGCCGCGATGCCATCACCTGCCTGATCGCCCACCGGCTCTCCACGGTGCTCCACGCCGACCGCATTTACGTGCTGGAGCGCGGGCGCATCGTCGAATTCGGCCGCCATGCCGAGCTGCTGGAAAACCGGGGACT
>JANYJN010000183.1 GCA_025358475.1 Candidatus Solibacter sp. | reverse complement strand
AGCACCTGGAGTGCTCACCCAATTCCGCGTCGCATACTCCCACACCCTGCTCCACGGCAACTGCCGCCGCGCCTTCGCTACAATTGGATTTAGTCCACCACCATCAGCACAAGGAATCTCCGTGACAGGTCACGAAATCAGACAGCGTTTTCTCGACTTTTTCAGTGAGCGTGGGCATACGCCCGTCCGCAGCTCGTCGCTGGTTCCGGCCAACGACCCCACCCTGCTGTTCACCAACGCAGGCATGAACCAGTTCAAGGATGTCTTCACCGGCGCCGAGAAGCGCGCCTATTCGCGGGCCGCGAGTTCGCAAAAATGTGTGCGCGCCGGCGGCAAGCACAACGACCTGGAGAACGTCGGGTACACGCGCCGGCACCACACGTTTTTCGAGATGCTGGGGAATTTCTCTTTCGGCGATTACTTTAAGGCAGAGGCTATCGAGTTCGCCTGGGAGCTGATCACCAAGGATTATGGGCTGCCCAAGGACAAGCTCTACGTCACGGTTTTCCGCGAGGACGACGAGGCTGAAGAACTGTGGCAGAAGGTCACAGGCATATCCAAGAGCCGCATCTTCCGGCTGGACGAGAAGGACAATTTCTGGCAGATGGGCGATACCGGGCCGTGCGGCCCGTGCTCGGAGATTCATTACGATCTGGGCGCGGAGACGGCCGAGGCGGGGCGCGAGCACGAACAGTTCCCGAGCGATGCGGGCGGACGCTTCGTCGAAATCTGGAACCTGGTGTTCATGCAGTACGACCGCGACGCGTCCGGCAAGCTGACGCCGCTGCCGCGCCCCTCCATCGATACCGGCCTGGGCCTGGAGCGCATCGCCGCCGTGCTGCAAGGCAAGATTTCGAATTATGACACGGATCTGATTTACCCCATCATCCAGCACGCGGCCGGGATCTTTAAGGTGACGCCGGGCGACGACACGCGGGTGGACACGGTGCTGCGCATCGCGGCCGACCATGCGCGGGCGGCGGCGTTCCTGGTGCATGACGGCGTGACGCCCTCCAATGAAGGCCGGGGCTACGTGCTGCGCAAGATCATGCGCCGCGCGCTGCGCAACGTGCGCATGATCGGGGTGGAGGACCCATTCCTCTACAAGCTGACCGGCTTCGTGGCGGAGTTGATGCAGGGGCCCTACCCCGAAATGCTAGAGAGCGTGGAGCGCGTGGCGCGCGTGGTGAAAGACGAAGAGCACCGGTATGCCACCACCTTTTTGGTGGCGGAGGGCGTGTTCAACGAGGCGATCAAGGGCATTGCGGGGCAGGGCATTCCCGGCGCGCTTTCCTTCAAACTGTACGACACCTATGGCCTGGCGCTGGACGAACAGGAGGATATGGCTCGCGAACACGGCCTGGTGATCGATCGCGTTGCCTTCGAGAGCGAGATGGCGCAGCAGCGGCAGCGCGCGCGGGCCAGTTGGAAGGGCGCGGAGAAGGGCGCGGTGGTTCCGGCGTACCAGGCGCTGGTGGAGCGGGGGCGCACGAAATTTTTGGGCTACAGCGAACTGGATGCCACGTCGCACGTCGTAGGGCTGATGGTGGAGAAACAGCCGGTGGAACGGGTGGCGGTGGGCGCGAAGGCGGAACTGGTGCTGGAGGGAACACCGTTCTATGCGGAATCCGGCGGCCAGGTGGGCGACCGTGGAGCGCTGTACCTGGCGACGGGCGAGAAGGCGGCGGAAGTGGAGTGGGTGTTCCCGGGGGTTCCGGGGCTGACCGTGCACCGCATCGTGGCACATGCGCCCATCGCGGTGGGCGATACGCTGCGCGCCGAGGTAGCGGTTCCGCTGCGCGATGCGACGCGGCGCAATCATACGGCCACGCATCTATTGCACGCATCGCTGCGGCAGGTGCTGGGGACGCACGTCAAGCAGGCGGGCTCTGTAGTGGATTCAGGGCGCCTGCGTTTCGATTTCACGCATTACGCGGGGCTGGACCGCGCCCAGTTAGAGGAAGTGGAGCGGCTGACCAATCAGCAGATTCTGAAGAACACGGCGCTGCGGACGGACATCCTACCGCTCGATCAGGCGATCGCCACGGGGGCCATGGCGCTGTTTGGCGAGAAGTACGGCGAGGAGGTCCGGGTGGTTTCGGTGCCAGGCTTCAGCCGCGAACTGTGCGGCGGCACGCATGTGGAGCGCACGGGCGATATCGGCCTCTGCAAGATTGTTTACGAAGGCAGCATCGCGGCGGGCGTGCGGCGCATCGAAGCGGTGACCGGGGAAGGCGCCTTGCGGCAGTATCAGGAGACCAGCGGCGCGGTGCGGCGCATCGCCGAGATGGTGCAGTCCGGCGAGCCGGAACTGGTGGAGCACGTGGAGAAGCTGCTGGCCGCGGATCGCGCGCTGGAAAAGCAGGTGGAGCAGCTCAAGAACAAGCTGGCGCAGGCGGCGGTGGGACAGGTGGAAGCGCTGGCGCGCAGTGTCGGTTCGGTCAAAGTGGTGGCGGCGCGGTTGGACGGGATGGATCGGCCGCAGATGCGCGCGCTAGCCGATGCACTGCGCAACAAGTGGAAATCCGCCGTGGTTGTGCTGGCAGGCGCCGAGGACGGCAATGTCTCGATTGTTTCGGCGGTAACCAAAGATCTGACGGCCAGGGTCCACGCCGGGAAATTGGCGAGCGCGGTGGCGCTGGCGGTGGGCGGAAAAGGCGGCGGGCGTCCCGACATGGCGGAGGCGGGCGGCAAGGATGCCGGGGCGCTGGATGCGGCGCTGGAAGCGGTCTATCGCGACGTGGAAGGGAAGCTCGGAAGATGAGCGGGGCAGAAAAAAGGTGGGGCAGGCGCTTTCGCCTGCCAGACGTGGGCCCGATGAAGGGTTGCCAGGCGAAAGCGCCTGCCCCACCAACGGCGCCAACTGGACAGGGGTTAAAGTGACGGAATCGTTTGATGCTTTGGTGGTTGGGGCGGGACCGACCGGCCTCGCGTGCGGGATCGAACTCCAGCAACGTGGCCTGAAGACGGTTCTGATCGAGAAGGGTTGCGTGGTGAATTCGATTTATCACTACCCCACGAACATGTCCTTCTTCACCACGCCGGAGCTGCTTGAAATCGGCAACATTCCGATGACGAGCCTGAATGACAAGCCGAATCGCACGGAGGCGTTGAAGTACTACCGCAAAGTGGCCGAGCACTATCGCCTGAATATCCACCAGTACGAGAAAGTGGACGGAATCTCGGGCGAGGACAACGCTTTCGAGGTGGCGGCGACGGATCGTTTAGGGGCCAATCATGTGTACCGGGCGCGTAAGATCGTGCTCTCCACGGGTTACTACGACGTTCCCAACTTACTGCATGTGCCCGGCGAAGAGTTAGACAAGGTGCTGCACTATTACAAAGAGGCGCATCCCTATTACAACCATGATGTGGCGGTAATAGGCGCCAAGAATTCGGCGGCCATCGCCGCGCTGGAACTCCACTGGACGGGCGCGCGGGTGACCTTGATTCATCGCGGGCCGGGAATGTCGGATTCGGTGAAGTACTGGATCAAGCCGAATATCGAAAACCGCATTAAGAACGGCGAGATCGCGGCGCACTTTCATTCGAAGGTGGTGCGGATTGCGCGGGATTCCATCCAGGTGGCGACGCCCGGCGGGGAAATCGCCATCGCCAACGATTTCGTCTTCGCCCTGGTAGGATACCAGCCGGATTTGAAATTCCTGAATGCCACGGGAATCTCGCTGGAGCCGGATACGCTGCGCCCGCGCACCGATCCGGAAACGCTGGAGAGCACGCGGCCGGGAGTTTATCTTGCCGGAGTGATTGTGGCGGGCATGCACACCAACGAGATTTTCATCGAAAACGGGCGTCTTCACGGCCACCTGATCGCCAGGTCCATCGCGGCGCATATCTCGATTTAAGACGAATTGCGGCCCCGGCTATGTGCTGGGGTGCACAATATATTACAGAGTCCGGCGAACCTCCGGAGCCGTGCAATGAATCCAATTGGGTGAAAAGGGGGGGAAAGAATGCTTCACTCGATGATGAATACCCTGTTTGGGTGTGGTCACCAGAGGACTACGTTTCCAATCACGCCGCGCCGGAGTTATGCGGGTTCTCAGGCGGTATCAGGTTCACAAACTGGCACTTACGTGGCTTGCCTGGATTGCGGCAAGGAACTCGCCTACGATTGGAAGTCGATGCGCATCGGCGAAACGATGGCCTCGCCGAAGGCGGTGGGGCAAACTCAACCCGACTTGGGCTAGCGTAGTGCGGCCCAAGCCCTCCCGTCTTATAGGATAGCCAACCCTGGCCGCGGCTGGCTTTCAGGGTGCCATTACTCGGAGCGATAAATTCCACCTGCCCGGAAAAGCCGCCTGAAAAGGCGGCCGCGGACAAGATCGCCCGCCCCGCGGTCAAGGCGTAATACTACCCAGCACTACGGCTCTTTTGGCCCCGGTGGCCGAAGGCAAGTTCGAGGGCTTGCGGCGCCAAGTCTCATGCGCCAGGACGGCGAACGCGATGGCTTCCTTGGCATCGGCGTCAATTCCATGATCGGTGGAAAGGGAGATATTGACCCCGGGCAGGAACCCGGCGATGTGAGCCATGATCTGGGGATTGTGAGTGCCGCCGCCACTGGCAATCAGGTCGGTTGGCACTACTACACCGCGCTGCACGGCACTTCGTACGGCACTCTGTATACCCATGGCGATGGTGGCGGCGGTGAGTACGGTGGCGGTGGCTATCAGATCGCGCAGCGGCGCACCGCTCTGCCGGAGGCGAGCGATGAACTCGACACCGTATTGCTCGCGTCCGGCGCTCTTCGGCGGATGGCGGCGGTAGTAGGGGTCGCGCAACAGGCCGTCGAGCAGCGCGCGATGCACGTTTCCCGACGCGGCGATTTTGCCGCCGCGATCGCAGTTCAGCTTGCCGCCCGAGGCCTCGTGCGCCAACCAATCGATCACCATGTTGCCAGGGCCGGTATCGAAGGCCACCACAGCTTCCGGCGGGCAACCGGCCGGAAGCACCGTGATGTTGGCGATGCCGCCGATGTTGAGCGCCACGCGGGTGCGGCGCGGGTGGCGGAAGAGCAGGTAATCGACGAACGGCACCAGGGGCGCGCCCTCTCCCCCTGCGGCGATATCGCGCGCGCGGAAGTTGGCCACCACCGGGACGCCAGTGCGCTCGGCCAGAATTGCCGGTTCGCCAATCTGCAACGTGTTGGAGCGGCCTTCGTGGAAGATGGTCTGGCCGTGGCAGCCGATGAGTTCCACCTGCCCGTAGCGCTTGACCGCGGCCAGCACGGCTCGCGCGTACAATTCCGCGAGCTGGAAATTCAGGCGTGAGATGGCCGCCGTATGTGTGGGGCAGTTGGAAACGCCCACAATGGCCGCACGCACCGCGGCGGGATACGGCGTCGAAGTGAACCCGACGGTCTCCACCCGATGGCCGCGAATCTCCACGATGGCGACATCGATGCCGTCCAGCGAGGTGCCACTCATGACTCCGGCGACTCTCATGATCGTTTCAACTCCTTCTGTAAATCGCTGAGCAGTTGCAGCGCCTCGATGGGGCGCAGCTCATCCAGGTTGAGGCTCCGTATGCGCTCGGCGATGCCGTAACCCACGGGTTCGAACATCTGGATCTGCACCGGGCCGCGGTCTTCGGCTTTCACCAGTTCCTCGCTGACCACGTGTTCGGTGCGCTCGTGCAGCTTGAGCACTTCGCGGGCGCGCTCAATCACGGAGAGGGGCAACCCTGCCAGACGCGCCACCTCGATGCCGTAACTGCGGTCTGCCTTGCCGGGTTCCACTTTGCGCAGGAAGATGATGTGGTCGCCGGCCTCCTTGACGCTGACCATAAGATTGCGCACGCCGGTGAGCTGTTCGGCGAGTTCGGTCAGCTCGTGATAGTGGGTGGCGAACAGGGTCTTGGCGCGACAGCGGGCGTGAATGTGTTCCACCACGCTCCAGGCCAGAGCGAGACCGTCGTAGGTGGCGGTGCCGCGGCCAATTTCGTCCAGCACGATGAAGCTGCGGGACGTAGCGGTATTCAGGATGACGGCGGTTTCGGTCATCTCCACCATGAAGGTGGAGCGGCCGCGCGCCAGGTTATCGGACGCGCCGATGCGGGTAAAGACGCGGTCGATGAGGGGCAGGATAGCCGAGTCGGCCGGAACGAAGGAGCCGGTCTGCGCCAGGATGGCGATCAGCGCGGCCTGCCGCAGGTAGGTGCTTTTGCCACCCATGTTGGGGCCGGTGATGATGGCGATGAGGTCGGTGGAATCGTTGAGGTAAAGATCGTTGGGGATGAAGCGCCCGGCTTCCTGTTCGGTGAGGCGCTCGATCACGGGATGGCGTCCGGCCAGGATGCGCATCTCGCCGGAACCAGAGAAGCTGGGGCGCTGGTAGCGGTTCTCGGCGGCCACCTGGGCGAGCGAGGCGGTGACGTCGAGCTCGGCCACGGCGGCGGCGGTGGCGCGGATGGGTTGCGCGTGGCCGGCGGCGCGCTTCCGGACATCGGCGAAGAGCTCCTTTTCCAGGGTGAGAATCTTGTCCTCGGCGTCCAGCACCTTGCGCTCGTAATCCTTCAATTCGGGCGTGGTGAAGCGTTCGGCGTTGACCAGGGTCTGCTTGCGCTCGTAGTCGGCGGGCGCCAGATGCTGATTGGCGCGGGTGATTTCGATGTAGTAGCCGAAGACGTTGTTGAAGCGGACCTTGAGCGAGGCGATGCCGGTGCGCTGGCGCTCGCGGGTCTCGATCTGAGCGATGTACCGCTTGCCGTTCTGGCTGAGGTCGCGCAGCTCGTCGAGCTCGGCGTGGTATCCGGCGCGGATGGTGCCGCCATCCGCCAGGGTGAGCGGCGGATCTTCGGCGATGGCCTCGAGGATGAGGTTGGCGACGTCGGAAAGAGGGTCGAGCCGGTCGTGCAGGTTGCGCAACCGCGCCGCCTGCTGGGTGTCGAAGCAGCGTTTGAGCGCGGGGATTTTTTCCAGCGAGCGGCCCAGAGCGAGCACGTCGCGCGGGCTGGCCGAGCCGAGAGTGATTTTGGCCAGCAGGCGTTCCAGATCGAGGATACCGGCGAGGTGCTTGCGCAACTCGGCGCGCAGGATGGTTTGCTGGCGCAGTTCGCCCACCGCGTCCAGGCGCTGTTCGATTTCGGCGCGGTGCATGGAGGGCCGCAGCAGGCGCTGGCGGAGCAGACGCCCACCCATGCCCGTGAGGGTTTGATCCAGCACGCCGAGCACGGTAAGCTGCGCTTGCGGGCCATTGGCGTCGGCGGCGAAGATGGGCTCGATCAATTCCAGATTGCGCACGGTGACAGCGTCCAGCACCATGGCATCGGCGCGGTCGTAATAGGTGGGGCGGTCGAGATGGTCCAGCGCGGCGCGCTGCGTATCGCGCAGGTAGTGGAGGATAGCGCCAGCGGCGCCGACGGCGGCGGGGCGGCCAGCCAGGCCGCAGCCATCCAGCGAGAGCAACTTGAAGTGATCGCGCAGGGTGCGGTCGGCGTAATCGTGAGTGAACACCCAGTCTTCCAGTTCGGTGCGCACGAAGCGCGGGCCGGCGCGTTCCTCGGCTGTGAGCAGGGGCAGGTCGGTGGGGAAGAGGACTTCGCGCGCGCCTAGTTGTTCCAGCGCGCCGGCCACTTCGGCGGGCTCTAGTTCGGTGACCTTAAACTCGCCGGTAGAGACATCCACGTGGGCCACGGCGGACCTGGTTCCGTGGCGGGCGACGGCGGCCAGGAAGTTGTTCTCACGGGAGCGCACCAGGGTGGCGTCCATGGCGGTGCCGGGCGTGACCACGCGCATGATCTCGCGTTTCACCAGGCCCTTGGCGGATTTGGGATCTTCCACCTGGTCGCAGATGGCGACGCGGTATCCCTTCCGGATGAGGCGCGCGATGTAGCCCTCGGCCGCGTGGAAGGGGACGCCGCACATGGGGATGGCGGCGCCCTTTTCCTTGTTGCGCGAGGTGAGGGTGATTTCGAGTTCGCGCGCGGCCACCACGGCGTCCTCGAAGAAAAGCTCGTAAAAATCGCCGAGGCGGAACATCAGCAGGGCGTTGGGGACCTGCTGCTTGATGCCGTTGTACTGCCGCATGAGCGGCGTGGAGGCGTCACTCATGGAGCGGTCCGTGCACAGCACAGACGCAGGGACGCTGAGACAAGCGACCTTGACGCGGAATTAGTGGGGCGGACCGCCTGGTCCGCGCGGTACGCCCCCGTTCCGCTGCGGGAACAACGGCATCGGCATCTTACGGAGTGGGAGCAGGCCGACGGGGGCGGCGGCCGCGGACCAGCGGGTCCGCCCCACCACACCAAGCGTACAGTCCCCGGAGTTTGATGGCTTGGGCGACGCGGCCCAGTGCCACCATGTAGGCGGCCGCTTCCGTTCCGTTGCGGGAACAACGGCATGGGCATCTTACGGAGTGGGAGCAGGCCGACGGGTGCGCCGGCCGCGGACCAGCGGGTCCGCCCCACCACACCAAGCGTACAGTCCCCGGAGTTTGATGGCTTGGGCGA
>JANYJN010000173.1 GCA_025358475.1 Candidatus Solibacter sp. | reverse complement strand
CTGGAAAAGTACTGCGGCCAGATGGGCGCGGCCACGTTGACGGCCTGAGTTTTTGCTACAATAGGCACACCTGTGGCGCTATCGTCTAATGGTTAGGACAGAGCCCTCTCAAGGCTTAAATACGGGTTCGACTCCCGTTAGCGCTACCAATAACCTCAGTATAATCAATCGCTTCCTGTCTCTCGGGTGGAACGGGAGTGAACCGCTTTCCTAAGACACTGCGTTTTCTTCGGTTCTTTCTTCGTTTGCAGCTTTTCCCATTGCTTTGACAGATCAGATCTTCCCGGTATCGCGTGGGTATATATGCCCAACGTGGTGCCCGCGTTCGCGTGGCCGGAAAGTTCCCGTACGTGAATCGCCTCGCGCGAGGGGTGGGCTACGACACCATGTGGATCAGCGTAAGTGATGGAAAGTGTCGCGCGCCTATTTTGTTACTCACCTTCGCGCGGCGGCTGGTTCGGACCCAGCACCGGAAAAGAAGTGATCCGCAGACGCGCGGCACCGTAAGGGACCAGCGTTACCGTTTCGTCTTCCAAGCTGCTGGTTACCGGCCCTTGAGGCGGAGGAGCGGCACTATCGTCGACGATGACCCACTGCGGTAGCCTGCGCGCTTTGGCCTCCAGCTTGACCGGCGGTGAACTGTTATTAAATGGCTGCCGGGTTACGGGCTGTTCACGTACTTGAAATGACGCGGAAGGATCTTTCAGGTCGACTCTGAGACCATAGTTCCAGGGCGACGTTGGATACACTTCCCAATCGGCCACGGGCCCGCTCTGCTTGAGTTTGCTCCAGGCTTCGCCGATACGAAGGGAGTAAACCAGCGGGCCGCGTTCCACCGAAACGGAGTCATTGAATCCCTGAACTGCGCGGATGGGCATGGGCAGCGTGATCTCTACCCGCTCGCCCTTGCGCCATTCGCGCTCGATGCGGTGATAGGATCCTGGGCGCAGTCCCTCCAGGCTCTTCCCGCCGGCCACAATTACCGGATTGCCGGTCCACTCGGGAATCCGCACGTACAACGGAAAGCGAATCGGCGAGGCGGGAGATACGGTCAGGCTGATCTTGTCGCGGAAGGGGTACTCAGTATTTTCTTCCACCACGACATCCACGCCTTTGATCTTCGTATGTACCTCACTGGGGGCGTACGCGGCGATCGCCAGACCATCGTCGGCAGAGGCCATCCAGAGAGACGCCGCGAATTTCGGCCAGCCTTGATGCAGGTTGGCGGTGCAGCAACCGAAGTTCGGAGCCAGTCCGAATAGGTTGGATTCAGGGCCGTTTGTGGTCCAGTCGCGGCGGCCCAGCGACACCATGGCCTGGTTCGGCTGCTGGTCGTACTGATGGCTCCATTGATCCGCCGTCTGTGCGCCAGGCAACGGATTGAACGCGAGCTTCTCCAACCGGTCTCCCAGTCGCGCGTCGCCGAGCACTGCCAAGTCCAGTTCTAGAGAGAACATCAATTCCACCACGGCGCAAAGCTCGATTCCTTGCGATGGGTTGCGCCCCGCAAAGTGTTCGTCCGCACTGAACATTCCATTAGGCAGCCCGTGAAACTTATCGAGTATGCTGAGCGCCACCTCGGTGCCCCCCCGATCCGCTGGATCATGAGACACCAGGTACCACAGCGCGGCCGTCTTCAGGCCCATGGCGTTGTTGACTCCATGGGTGTCGTGGCCGGACTTCCCGGCGGCGGTTCGCGCTTTGTACGGGAAGTTCTCGTAGAATTTCCGCCAGTCGAAGCCCTGAGCCTTAAGCTGATGAGCCAGATCGAGCAGCTTGGCATCGCCGGTCCGATTGTAGAGCCAAAGGAGGCTGGCCAGTTCATCCTGCCAGCGATAGATGGCCCAACTCCTTAACGGCTCGGCGGCCAGCGTCCGCGATTGGTAGGCGAAGTATTTTTCCATCACCGGGATCACTCGCGGATCGCCGGTCGCTTCCTGGTGCTGTGTCAGCACCTTCAGCATGATCATGGTGGGCCACCAGTCCTTGTTCTTCTCCGGACCGATCGATCCGTCTGGCCGCTGCCGGTCCAGTGTCCAGTCGATCCATGGCTTCACCTTGGCGATCAGTTTCGGATCATCCAGGAGGTAGGCGAGCGGCAGGAGGCCGTCGAGATAATAAGGCCCGCGCTCCCAACCCTCGCCGGTCCCACCGAGCCACGCTGAGTTCGGGCCGACGTCGGGCCAGAACTCGCCCAGGTGGCCGGTGATGCTTTCGGCTTGGATGCGAAGTTGGTCTTTCAGCCAACCGGCGGGCTTGACCGATGTCAGAGGCAGCCGGTAGAACGCACTAGCCGCGAGTGGAAGCCGGTTCTTCAGCAGTTCCTCCACGGGCGACGCGGCTGCCAAGGCACCCACCGCACCCGCCGTGCAGCCCAGGAATATCCTGCGCGTTAAACTATCGTTCATCTGAGAGCCACTCCTTCTGTCTTGGGTTGTATCGCGGATCGCTGCGTCACTGTTTCGAACGTGCCGCCCACTTCTTCCAGATTTCAGAATCGGCGAGCATCTTCATAAACAATCCGCCGACCACGGAGCGAGCCTGAAAACCTTTCTGCTTGCCATCCGTGGTCATGTACCAGTCCGTCATGGGAACTCGACTGGGCGTTTCTTGAGCCCATTTCCAGGTAGGAGCGATCAACCCGCGGAAGTCGGTGTCAGATTCGGCGAGGGTGGCCGTCCAAAACAGCCAGTCCAGCTTGGTGTAGTCCGCTCGGTTGTCGAGCGGCAGGCCGTACTGGTTCTGCTTCGTCTTATAGTAGGCAATTTCGGCACGGGCGACCTCCGGCGGAAACAGGTTCAGCCCCAGAATGCGATCCCAGACCAGGTTGTATTTCTGACTCCAGGTGCCCGGCTTACCGAACGCCAGGACGGTGTGGTCGCCATCGGCGGCCATTTGCATCCAGCGCTTCGCGTAATCCGAGGCGGTCGCCCGGTAGCGCGCGGCATCGGCCTTATGCCCGGTGAGTTCGCACAACTGCGCATAACCGCCCAGCGCCTCGATGGCTTTCAGCGAAAGGTTAGCGTTGCGCGCCAGGTGCCCGGCGAAATCGTCCGTACAGAGTTGGTTCTCCGGATCCAGACCCTTGTCGCGCAGGTACTCGGCCCATTTGGTCAGCACGGGCCAATATTTCTGTGCCAGATCGGGCGTGCCTTCAATGTGCGCCAGTGCGGCTACCAGAATCAGCATGTTGCCGCTTTCCTCAACAGGCATCTGGTTCACCTCGTTGTTCTCGCCGCCTCCGTATACCTGCCCGTTGGCGAGCGGGTACGTTCCCAAGTCGTGCGGCGCGAATGAAAAAGGCCATCTCTGCATGGACGCATATTTCAGGATGGGCTCAACTGAGCCCCGCAGCAACTGCGGATTCATCAAAAGCAACAGCGGAGAACTGGGGTAGAAGACGTCTACCGTGTTGATACAACCGTTGGAGAAGTTCTCTTTTGAGAAGTACAGAAGAGACCCGTCGGCATCAACCGCCAGTTTGTGCGCGGCCAGGGATTCCCGATAGGCCAACGAGCACATCTGGGCGAAGGGTTCGCCGCCGACTCGCCGCAGGTCGCCGGTCAGTTCCTTGTCAAAGAGGCGGCACTTCTCGGCAATAGCCGGATATTCGCGTTCCGCGGCAGTCAACAGATCGCCGGCCTGCGCCCCGTTTCGCCGCCAATATGGTTGCACCCGCCGGTGAAAATACTCCAGTGACTGGATGTCGTCATAAGCCAGCACGACGTGACGGTCCACTGGGATGGTGGAAACCTCGCCGAGATCGAACACATACGCGAGCGCCTGGCTGCGGCGCGGAAGAGCATTCCACGGGGACAGATCGTCACTGTCCGGTGCCTCACCACGGTCAAGAAAGGCCCGCACGGCGGCTGGCCGGTCTACCGCCGCCTCGGAGACTCCCGGTTGTGAAGGCGCAGCCACATAGAGATAGCCCCAATCGATGCGGAGGTTGTCGCCCCATTTCTCGAGCGTGGGCTGCTGCCGGGTACCCACCCGTAGTACGCGCAGGTTGGCAAGCTTGAAGCGTGCCCACTCCACGGGCTGGTCGGGCGTGTTTACAGCCAAGTCCGCGCCGGCATCGAAGTAGACCTGGGTCTTGTGCGCCTTTCCATCGGTGGAGCGCAACGCCCAACTGAGATAGGTGATGGGCCGTGAGAGCAATTCCAAATCGTGCGGCAGCGCTCCGGTCAGGAACGTCAGGGTGACGTGCATGCCTGCGCCTTCGAATTCATAAATCGTTCGCGTGGGTAACACCTGCACGCGCTGCTGAGGCAGTGGCGGAACAGCGTCTCTCCCGCCCATGCCCATGAGGCGGTAGGCCTTGCCATCCACCCGGATCAGGCTGGTAAGGCTTTGCGGTGTGCCGGTCCAGTGCCGCGTGGCATCTTCGTTCAGCCGGTCTGAGAGCGACCAGACGCTGAAGTAGGGGTCTGTGGTTACCAGCGGCACGGCCGGAGGCCGGAAGGTTGCCTCCTGGCACCATGCCGCCCAGGCTATCGAGAGGAAAACAAGAAGAGAGTTGCGCATACTGAGATCTTTTTACGGTACTAAATATCTGAACTGAGATTTAATTAGAGCGAGGCGCGGCTAGTTCGAGGCTGGGCGGCGGGCATCGCTCGGTCAATCACGCACGGCTTTTTTCTGCGGCTCATTTTGGCCATCTCCACTTGCCTCTGACTTCCGCTGATCATACCCCGCTGCGCGGTCTCGCGCAACGGCGGAAATAGACCCTGTCGCTGGTTGTCCGCATTACTTGGGGAGGGGCCATGCTGGAGGTTCTGCATCCCCACCGGGGCACGGTCAAGGAGAGGCTGCTAGAGCCTATATTGGTTTGCGGAGACTACCCGTTGCCGAGCATCTTCGCCGCATCCACAACGCCCACGTGGATGCGGCCGCCCTGCTGGTACACCACGGCATTACACGGCAGCAGCAGCCCGAGGTGGTTCACGTTCGTCCACTTCGGTGTCGCGCACATATTCCTACGCCCCCTTCAAGATAACCCAAGCCGGTCAGCGTGTCCGCTGTTCCGGTGTGGTTGGTGGTTTCTGTATCGTCTCTTTACGTCGCGCCGCGACGTCGCAGGAATTCGCCATTCAAGTAGGCACCCCCAGCTTGGGCAGTAGCCACTTCACCACAATCAAGTAGAGCAGCAGAAAGCCAACAAAGCTAACCCATTCAGGCATTATCGAACCTCTCCCGGGCCGCTCACCGTCAAAACCGGGCATGGGGCGTGGCGAACCGCACGCAAAGTAGTGGTACCCAGCACCAGGCCTTCGAAGAAGCGCCGGTGCGGCGCGCCGATTACCAGAAGATCGAACGCTTCTTCCGACGCGAGGGCAACGATCTCCTCTGCCGGATCTCCATGCCGCACCAGCTCACGGATGTGGCAGCGTTGCCGCGCTTCGGCCGGTATCCAGTGGCACAGATCCGGCACCGATTTGGCAGATCCGCCTTCATGGACGTAGACCGCCGTAATTTCTGCGTTGAAGCAGGCGCCGAGACCGGCGGCGAGGCGAAAGGCGTTGCGGGATGCTTCCGTGCCATCGATTGGGCTTAAAATGCGTCGAACATCTCCTCGCGGAGCAGCGCGCACTGTGAGCAGCGGAACCGGGCTCTCGCGCAAGATTCGTTCGGTCACGGAACCCAACATCCAGCGGTTGAATCCGGTCCGGCCGTGCGTCCCCATGATGATCAGGTCCGCGCCCGTACTGGCTGCCAGTCCCAGAATGCCATCCGCGGGCAGCGCCTCCACGACGCGGGTCTCGACTTTGTCTCCGCTTCCACCGAGGGTTGAGTGGACGAAGGCTTTCAGACTGCGTTCCGCGTCACCGAGAGCTTCCCGGAACTGTTTCTGCAGTTCATCCACCCGTCCGGCCGTGAAATAGGCCGGAGCTTCAAACCAGTTGGCGTAGATGGCGATGACTTTCGCATTGCCGCATCCGGCCAGCAGGTTGGCATGCCGCAGCGCGTGAGCGGAGAGTTCGCCGAAGTCTACGGGGCAAAGAATCGTTTTGAAACCCGGGGTGTCCATTGAGTAGCTCCATCACCTAGGATGCAGACCGCCACGAATAGTGACACGCGTCGATATTCGGGAGACGTCCACCGCGGTCTGGCGGGCCATAACCCTGGAGGCCTACTGGCCCAGTGCCAGCTTGACCAGCCGCAGCGCCTCTGAGCGGGCCACGCTGCCGGCAACCGATACAGCGGCGAGCGACATCGCAACGAGAGCCACCCGTATTCCCAAACGCTCTACTCATTAGTATGCCTCCGCGCGGATCAGTAGTCTCCGCCCGTTGCCGCGCCCCCGGGACGGAAGGCGCGTATCCCGCACGATGCCGCGACCCGCGGTTCGCGGGCCGACGCGGCGACCCCTTCGCGAGTCTGCCGCAGCGACGTCGCCAGCGTGCTGCGGGAAAGGCGCGCAACCAGAGGATTCGCCAGCCAGCGCAGCGAGAACGGAATGTCGCGGGTGAGGCCAATGGCTTCGAGTTCCACATAAACTCCGCCGTCGCGCTCCTCGTACCTGGCTATGCTCTGCAGCCGCCAGATGAAACCGTTACCCTGGCCCGGCGGGAGGGCGCGCTCGTCTTTCTGCCCGTAAGATTCGATCTCCTGAGCGCTGGTGGCGTGGGCGATGTTGTACCAGCGCCGCTGGTCCACCGGGAAATCGCGAGCCTCGTACTGACTATTCAGGGCGGCGTTCACGAACAGGACGTTATTGAGCCAAAGCACGGAGTACTGCTGTTGGCCGTCCTCACAGCCCAGCAGCTTGGAATCCACGATCTTCGGCCGGTAGATCTCCTTGTAACGGTCGTAGTCGTGGGCGAAAGCCAGAACGCTTTCCAGCGTGGCGTCTGGAATGAACAAGGCTCCGACCCAGTGGTGGATGAGACCGTCCGGCACGCGCCGGGTGCCGAGCCCGGTCATCGGCTCAACCAGAATTTCGCCGCCCCTGAGGCGCGCGCGGCGGTCCGGCGACTCGTCGGTCCACAGGAACTGGTGGCCGGGATCAAGCCGTTCGCGCATGTGCGCGTCGGCACTGCGAACATACTGGTTCCACGCCTGCATGGTTACGGGTTTCAGCTCCGCGCCGTGCGTCAATTGGGGTGCGGCCGCCACCATGACTGCAAGCAGTCCGAAAAGAAAATTCGCTGTTTTCATCGCTTGCCTCCTGCCTGTATACTCCGCCTGCTATTACGCATCCGGACCGCCAAAGCGTGGCGCCCGGAAATCGACGCAATTCAGACCAGTTACGCGGCTGATTTGCGGCGGTGACGGGCGCGCGGTGCCAAACCGCCGTCAGAATGCCGGTATGTTGGCAGGGATTGGACCCCGCCTGACATCGCGCGATTTTTGGGACGCGCGGAGCTAACCATCACGGAGCGTCCGTTCACGCAAGTGGCTGGTGTACAAACCGGCCATGGCGGGGCCGAAACGGAAACCGAGCGGAGGGTGGAGGCGAGGTGATTGACCGTGCGCCAGATCGCCATGTTCCCGGTGTCAGAAGTTCGCCCACGTATTCCCCGGCGCCGTTAGGGGAAGATTTGGCGACTACAAGCGGGAGTTCACCGGCCAGGCGCCGATTACAGGCACTTCCACGAGTCAACGACCCGACCCGTTAGATTGTTTCCGATTTGCCGATACCCCCAGGCGCATCCGGTTGGGTCGATCTATATTCCCGGCTCTCCGGAACCGGACCTGCGGATTCCGAGCTTATCCATTCGCCACTGCAGGGTAGTCCGCTTAAGACCGAGGAGGGCCGCCGCGCCTTTGCGTCCGCTGACCAACCAGTTTGAGCGTTGCAGGGCATCCACTATCGTGCGCCGCTCGGCCTCCTCAAGGGTCTCCTGCTTCCCCGCAGCAGGGGACATCGGCTGCGCCTGGAGGTCGGCCAGCGGGACTTTGAGAACCGGTCCGGTGGACAGAATCACGGCCCGCTCGAGGAGATTCTGCAACTCGCGGATGTTGCCGGGCCACTCGTAGCGCACCAGGACGTTCATGGTGTCCGAGGGAATGGTGTCGATGGTCTTGTTCATGCGCCTGGCGAACTGCTGGACGAAGTGCCGGACCAGAAGGGGAATGTCCTCCTGACGCTGGCGCAATGGCGGGACGTGGACCGGGAACACATCCAGGCGATAGTAAAGATCCATTCGAAATTTCTGCTCCCTGACCATCGCTGCCAGGTCCCGATTCGTAGAGGCGATCAATCTGGCGTTTGTCCGAAGGGTTCGGGAACTGCCCAAGCGCTCAAATTCCCGCTCCTGCAGCACGCGAAGAAGCTTAGGCTGGAGTTCGAGCGCAATCTCGCCCACCTCATCCAGGAAAATACTACCCTGGTGCGCCAATTCGAAGCGGCCGATACGCTGGGCTATAGCGCCCGTGAAGGCGCCTTTCTCGTGTCCGAACATTTCGCTTTCAAGCAGACCTGTCGGAATGGCCGCGCAGTTCAGTTTCACAAATGCGTTTCCGGAGCGAGAGCTGAGGTTGTGGATGGCGCGCGCCACCAGTTCTTTCCCGACTCCGGTCTCGCCGTAGATCAGAACGGTCGAATCGGTCGGCGCCACGGTTTCCACCTGGCGCAGCACTTTTTGCAGGGCAGCGCTTTTGCCGACGATGGAATCGAAGTTCATCTGGCTGCGGATCTCGTCTTCCAGGTAGAGCTTCTCCTGTGCCAGTTTGTCTTTGAGATCGGCAATCTGACGGTACGCCAGGGCGTTCTCCACGGCGATAGCGACCTGCGCTGCCACCTGGCGTAGGAACTCCACTTCATCGCCGGTGAAGGGACAGTCGTGCAGCCGGCCCAGGCACAAGACTCCGAGTGCGCGGTTCCGGCTCACGAGGGGAATGTCACACAGCGCGCGGAATCCTTCGGCGACGGCCAAGTCGCCGGCGTCCAGCCCGGACAGTGCGCGTGCATCGAGGGCGATAATCTCGCCTTTGCGGAACGCGCGGCTGGTCGGACCATCGGCGCTAGGGACCTTGCTTTCCTCTCTGATGAGCCCCTTGCCTTCCGGAAAGTCGACGGCGTGGATGCGCAGGCGCTGGTCGTCGGGGTCTGGCAGTGCCACACCCACGGAATCGCACTTCATGACCTGGCGAACGCTGGCGGCAATGGCCCGCAAGAGATCCCGAAGGTCCAGGTTCGAGACAACTGCATTGTTCAGATCCAAAAGCAGCTTCAGGCGTTCGTTCTTGCTCCGTAACTCCGCTTGCGCGGCCCGCGAGGCCTCGTGGGTGAGGGCGTCATCGATTGCCAGCGCGGTTCGGTCAGCCAACAGCGACAGCAGATGCAATTGTTCCGCGGGGTAGGCGGAAGCGTCACTGCTGGCCAAAATCAGGCTTCCCAATCGGCGATGGAGCGTGTTTAAGGGCAGCGCGTAGACCGCTCTGATCCCCAGGGCTCTTGGAAATTCCAGCCAGGGGATGAGGTTCTGCTGCTCGGGGAGACGGATGGCCAGAGGCTCTCCGTGCTGTTGAATCCAGCCCAACATGGCTTCTTGCCCATCCATAGGCGATTGGAGCGCCGCGGCCGGGTGGCCGCTCAGATCCAAAAACCTCAGCGAAACGGCGTTGGTGCTTTCTTCGTGGAGGACGAGGGCCAGTCCGTCGAACTGAACGATCTGACGCCATTCGGCCGGGAGGTTTTGAAACAGCTCCTGCGGGTCGCGGTGCGCGCTGATACTTCGTGACACGCCGATCAGCGAGTTACAGTCTTGTGCCAGCGATGATGCGGGCTGGGCTGGGAGTGGCAAGTCCACCTGGAACCTCCGGCTGGTAAATACAATCCATCCCAAGAGATGCAATTCAGCGCCGTACGTGACAGTACAGGGGTACCGGGCTGTCACTTTACGTCCGGGACTGCATCTTGGATATTGGAAGTCCAACATGCCCATGTACGAATACTGCTGCCGCAAGTGCGGCCAGCGTTTTGAGATGCTGCGTCGCATGGCAGACGCCGATCAAGATCTGCAATGTCCGGAATGCCTCTCCGATGCAGTGGAACGGTTGTTCTCGGCTTTTTCTGCCGGGGGATGCGGTTCGTCGGGATCCGGCAGATTCACTTGAGCGCGCTAGTGCGCGGCCGGTCCGGCCGTCAATAGTCAACAAGGCCGAACGGGCGGATAGCCTAATACGGCATCGAACAGTGACCAGCGGGCGCGCGCCCGCCGGTCGCACTCGTCCACGGGTCCGACAGGTAGTCAGTGGATCGGGCCGCCGCGAGTCCCCCCTCGCCACAGCGGGCGGCCGTCCTCATCACGCAAACGCACAGTCTTGCCTTGGGCGGGTAGCGTGACCGTGGCCGCCACGAAGTCGTCGCTCCACTTGTACGCTTTGACCACAATTTCCTCGTCCACTTTCGGATTGAAACCCTGCCCCATGAGATAGCGCATCGAGCCCAGGTAAACCTTCATCTTCTGGTCGCCGCTCTTGACGGTGACAAACGGCATGCCTGCGCCCGGGGTGACCTGCACCGCGACTACCTTAAGGTATCGAACATATGGTGCCTCCTTGATCCAAGCCGGGGCTTTCACCCATCCTTCGCGCCGCACCGATTGGCCGAGGTAAGAACGGTGTGATTCAAGGAAGCCGGCAATTTCATTTTTCACCCCCCACCAGGGACTCGATCTTCCGCGCAACGCGGGCTTCCAGACGGTCAATGGGTTCGGCAGCGCCGACGGGTAGCCGGGCATCGAAAACGCCCGACGGCTTGACGGTGGAGACATGGGTCCTGACACCGTCAGAAGCCAGCAGCACATGCAACGGGAAATAGACCCCGGCCGCGCGGTCCAAAGCCAAACCTTCAAACACCAGAAGCGGGCAATCCACCAGCAAAACTCGGCATCGTGCCGGCCTCTTTCGGGATTCACCGGGCCAACTCGGAGGCATGTCGATCTCGCCGACAATCTCCAGATCGCCCACCGTCAACGCTGCGCGCACCAGCTTCAGCGCCTTGTCAAAGCGCTCTTCGATAGCGTAGGTGTGTCCGGCTGCTACGGCGTTCATGGGAGATTGTCTCTTCGAATATTGGTAATGCATGTTCACGGCCGTTCCTAACTCGTCCGCAGGAGCTGCCATTTCCGCTTGGCCCAATCGAGAGAGCGTTTCGCCCAAGGGAAATGATCACTTAGCAGGACCAGCCCGACCAGGATGAGCGGAATGCCCGGACCGGGCACGAACGGCAACGCCAGGATGAATCCCGCTAGCAGAGTGAAGAAGCCAACGCAGATCCTGAGATGTTTGCGCATGACAGCCTTTCCCGGTCAGCCCCGCAGAACGGCGCGCATGCCAATCGTTTCGATGGCTTGCGAAAGCCGGCCACAAAACCGCCCCAGATCAGCCATCGCTGAGTCTTCCCGCATGCCGTCATAGGGCGGAGGGATCCTCAGTATATGAATCTCCGTATGTGGGCCGCGGGCGGAGACAACGATATGAAGGGGTGTTAGGGCGGCAGCCCCGGGATGGCCGGTGGGCCCATTGCGAATAGACATTGGGGGGCCGGCAAACAGAACCAGACAGGGCGGCGTGTCGACTAACAGCCTGTGCCGCAGCCGCGCCGAGAGATCCAGTTTGTAGACAATCTTCAGGTTGGCCTCGGCGAGTACGCGGAGCAACGATCTGACGGCCTCATCGAAAGGCTCCGGTATGCAGTAGGTCGTGGTTGCGGACTCGTCAGGCATGTTTCCTGCCTTTTCGCAGGGAACAGGTGCAAGTTGCGGTCCACTCGGTACGAACCACGAGGTATCAGCAGATCACTCCACGCATCGGGAGACACGCGGGGTCAAGGGTAAGGGGCGTGCGCACAGGGCCTGTACCCTTTGGGAGAACCCCTTGCCTGTATTGTACGTTTTCAGCTTCCGGCTGACGGCTCACCCGCGTCCTTGTGGAAGCCGTACTTCTCCATGCGATATATCAGGGTACGCCGGCTCAAGTCGAGAAATGCCGCTGCCTTGGTCTGGTTCCAATCGAACTTACGGAGCGCTTGCAGAATTAGTTCCTTCTCCATCGCCTCCAAGCTGACGCCCTGCGGCGGCAGTTCGAAATGGACGGAGTCCGACGACGGCTTTTCGAGCCTCAGAAAGTCCGGCAGGTCGCTCAGGCGGATCTCATCGCCCACAGAGAGCACGGTGAGCCGCTCGATGATGTTCTCCAGTTCGCGCACGTTGCCGGGCCAGCGATAGCCGCTGAAATACGCCACCAACTGCGCCGGCAACCTGAGATCCGGAAGGTTATGCTTTTGTCTGGCTTTAATGAAGAGCGATTGCACCAGTTCGGGGATATCCTCGGACCGCTCGCGCAACGGCGGCAGTTCGAGCGGGATCACCGCCAAACGGTAGTACAAATCCTCCCGAAACGCCCCGTCTTCGATCAGGTTCTGCAGATTACGGTGAGTGGCGGCGATGATGCGAACATCCACCTTCAGCGGAGCGGGGGCACCCACCTTTTCGATCTCCCCTTGTTGAATCAGGCGCAGCAGTTTCACCTGCAGTTCCACTGGCAACTCGCCGATTTCGTCGAGGAACAGCGTGCCCCCATCGGCGCTCTCCACCTTGCCGCGCTTAGGCGCAAACGCCCCAGTGAACGATCCCTTGGCGTGGCCAAAGAGTTCCGATTCCATCAGGTCCTTGGGAATGGCGCCGCAGTTAATGGTGACAAACGGCTGGTCTTTGCGGCGGCTGTTCTGATGGATGGCGCGCGCCAGCAATTCCTTGCCGGTGCCGGTTTCGCCGCGGATTAGCACCGTGGAATCGCGCTGTGCCACGCGGGCAGCCATTTCCAGAACATGCAGCAGCACTTTCGATTGCCCGGTAATGCTCTCAAATCCGTACTTCTGATCCAGGCTGAGGCGCAGGCTGCGCACTTCCTCGATCAATTGCTGATGCGCCACGGCGCGGTTGACCACCAGCATAAGCTCTTCATAATCGATCGGTTTGGTGATGTAGTCGTAGGCTCCGGCCTTCATGGCCGCCACGGCAGTCTGCACGGTTCCAAATGCCGTGACCAACACGACGGCGGTCTGCGGATACTGCTGGCGAACCTGCTTCAGAAGATCCAGCCCGGAGATGCCGGGCATCTTCAGATCGGTGATGACCAACGCCGGAGCATCCTCCTCGATGCGGCGCAGCGCTTCATGGCCGTCGGCAGCGGTGGTGGCGGAATAGCCGGCTTCCTCAAGTTGCAGTTGGGTGATGCGGCGGAGGCTTTCGTCGTCATCCACCACTAGTATGGACTTAGGTTTCATTCTGCCTTTCGTGATGAACCGGCAACACGACCGAAAAGGTCGTCCCCTTGTCCAAGTTGGGTTCGGCGCTGAGGATGCCGCCATGCTGTTCCACAATCTGATGCGCCACGGAGAGCCCGAGTCCGGTGCCGGTCTTCTTGGTCGTAAAGAACGGATCGAAGATGCGGTCGCGATTCGCGGCGCCGATCCCGCAACCCTCATCCCTGACCTGGATAAGGATGCGCCCGTTCCCCGGCCTCCCGGAGAGCACCACTGTGCCCCCTTCGGGCATCGC
>JANYJN010000135.1 GCA_025358475.1 Candidatus Solibacter sp. | reverse complement strand
GATAGGCGGACTCGCTGGAGCCGCGTCGGGGCACGCCATACAAGGCGTGGGCGTCGGGGCCGCCATCGGCGCGGCGGCGGGCTTGGCATCGATACTCCTCAAGGGGGGCCCGGAGGCCACGCTGCGCAGAGGCACGACGCTGGAGATGATTCTGGATCGCGACATCAGTTTCACGGGGGCGGAACTGTTCCAGTAGGGAAAAGGCTGTCGCCGGTTTGTCAGAGTCTGACAAATGGGCGGTGTCCCGCACTTCCTTCTACGCCATGATCCTTCACCGTAACGTAGTCTGGCGAAGGATCCCCTCGCGCATGGTTACTCTTGCCGGCGGCCTGGCACGGTTCCACCAATGTACACTGACCGTATGGATTTAGGAATCGAAGGCAAGGTAGCGATGGTAGCGGCCGCCAGCCAGGGGTTGGGATTTGCCATCGCCCAAGCACTGGCAGCGGAAGGCGCGCGGGTCTCGATTGCGGCGCGCAAAGCGGAGACCATCGGCGCTGCCGCCGCGCGCATTGTGGAACTTACCGGTGCGCAGGTGATGTGGTCGGTGGCGGACGTGGCATCCGTGGAAGACATCGAAGCCTGGCATCGTGCCACGGTGGAGCGGTTCGGCGGCGTGGACATGCTGGTGACCAACTCGGGCGGTCCCCCGGCGGGTCCGGCGTCCGGCTTCGACGACGCGGTGTGGCGCAGCGCCTTCGAACTGCTGGTCATGAGCGCCGTACGCACGGTTCGCATTGTGCGGCCCACCATGGAAGCGCGCGGCGGAGGCAGCATCCTGATGCTGACGTCCTCCTCGGTCAAGAATCCGATTCCGAATTTGGGATTGTCGAATGTCATCCGGCCGGCGGTATCGGCGCTGGTGAAAACGCTGGCCGACGAGTTCGCCGCTAAGAAGATTCGCGTCAATCAACTGGTGCCGGGCCGGATCGCGACCGAACGCCTGACCTATATCGACGACCTCAATGCGAAACGCGCCGGCATTACGCTGGAAGAGCAACGCAGGCTGTCGGCCGGCGCCATCCCGATGGGGCGGTACGGCGAGCCCGAGGAATTCGCCCGTGCCGCGGCCTTCCTGTTGAGCGGCGCAGCAGGCTACATTACGGGCGCCACGCTGCAAGTGGACGGCGGCGCCATCCGCTCAATCGGGTAACTCCTGGTGGGACAGACCGATCAGCTTTTGTCGTTTGTTGGAATGGGCTTCGGTCGCGGGAATTCATGAAAAAGGTGGGCAGGCGCTTTTGACTGCCAACCGTTGGCTCCAATCAAGGGTCGCCGGGCGAAAGCGCCTGCCCTACGAATCGCCGCACGGGACAGCTTGGCCGACGCTTCGCGATTCGGAATCCACACCAGCATCTGCTCGCGGCAGTTTAACTTGTCGTGACCTACAGCTTCTGTCCGATAGACTTAGCCTGGCTGAACAGATATAAGTAGTCCGTTCCGCCCGCCTTGGAATCCGTGCCCGACATATTGAACCCGCCGAAGGGGTTGGCGCCGACCACCGCGCCGGTGCACTTGCGATTGATATACAAGTTACCGACGTGGAACTCGCGCTTGGCCCGCTCGATCTTGTCTTGGCTGGTGGAGTATAAGGATCCGGTGAGTCCGTACTCAGTGTTGTTGGCAATTCCGAGGGCGTCGTCGAAATCCTTCGCCTTGACGACGGCCAGCACCGGGCCGAAGACCTCTTCCTGCGAGAGGCGGGCCGCGGGATCGAGATCGGCGATCACGGTGGGCTGGATGAAATAGCCGTCACCCGGGATGCGCTCGCCACCCGTGATGAGCCGCCCTTCCCGCTTGCCGATCTCGATGTAGTCGAGGATGGATTGCATAGCGCCCTGGTTGATCACCGGGCCCATGCGCACGTTGTCTTCGGGCAAGCCGATGGCGAGCTTTTCCGTGGTGGTCTTGAGTTTTTCGAGGAACTCGTCGTAGATATCCTGGTGCACCACGACGCGCGAACAGGCCGAGCACTTCTGGCCCTGGAAGCCGAAGGCGGCGGCGGCCACGCCTTGCACGGCGGCGTCTAGATTGGCATCGGCATCCACCACAATGGTGTCCTTGCCGCCCATTTCAAGCACTGTTCGCTTGATCCAGATTTGCCCCTTCTGGGGCTGCGCGGCGCGCGAGTGGATGTCCAGGCCGACATCGCGCGAACCGGTGAAGGCGATGTATCGCGTCTTAGGATGGGCCACCAGGCCGTTGCCGAACGTGGCGCCGGAACCAGGGCAGAAATTGACCACGCCGGCGGGCATGCCGGCCTCAACGAGCGCTTCGAAGAACTTCGCCGCGATGGTGGGCGAGTCGCTCGAGGGCTTGAGGACGACGGTGTTGCCGCAGACCAAACTGGCGCCGGCCATGCCGAGCGCGATGGCGTTGGGGAAATTCCACGGCGAAATCACCGCGCCCACGCCCAGCGCGATGTAGCGCAGAAAGCTACGCTCGCCCGGCAATTGCACGATGGGCTCGGCCCGGTCCAGCACCAGAGCCTGGCGCGCGTAGAGCTCCAGAAAATCGATGGCTTCGGCGGTGTCGGCCTCGGCTTCGTCGTAGTTCTTGCCAACTTCGAGCACCAGCCACGCGTTAAATTCGAACTTGTGGCGGCGCAGCGTCTCCGCGGTGCGGAACAGCACGCCGGTGCGCTCCGTAACCGAAGCGTATTGCCACTTCTCGAAGGCGGCGAGCGCCGCCTGCATGGCTGGCTCGACGTGTTCCAGGCCGGCTTTCTGGTGGATGCCGATGACTTCGGACGGATTCGCCGGGTTGACGGAGATAATTTTGTCCGTGGTGCGGACGGTTTCGCCGCCGATGATTAGGTCATATTCGCGGCCCAGTTGGGTGCGGACCTTTTCAATTGCCTGGCGCATGCCGCGCACGTTTTCCGGCTGGCGATAGTCGGTGATCGGCTCGTTAACGAACGGCCCTGGGGTGCTCCGAGTGGAAGTTGCCATGGAAGGGACTCGTGAACCAGTATAACTTAGGGGCAGGCGGACTAATCAAGCGCTTCAGGAATGAAATGAGCAAGTTTGGGGGATGTGCGCTTCGTGCAGAGCCTAGGCGTGCGGGTCTCCACGACCCCGCGCGCTGTCCGGTACCATACTTAACGGTACTATGGAGTTACCTATGGCTTTCCAGTGGCTCCAGATGAGAATTCAAGAAGAGAAGGAGCGAAGGGAACTCCAGGCGAAGCACCTGGAACGGCTGCCGGCCGCACTGCAAGAGATCTACGACTATCTGGCTCAGTGCATTCAGGGCTACACTGAGAACTTCGGCGCCGATTCGGCGGATATCGTGCTGCTGCCGGACCGGATCCAGGTTACGGTGCGGGAAAAGCGCTACGGCAAGTGGCAGCCTCTGTCGAAGGTGGAGGTGATCTCGGCGCCGGACATGCCCGGATTCCGGGTGGAGCGCGGCGAGTTCTCCATGGCGGTGGAGTTCGGTCTGCTGCCCAGCGATAAGCTCTTCTACATGGATCGCGAGCAGGACAAATACCTGACCATGGAAGACTTCACGAAGCGGATCCTGGACCGCGCTCTGTTTCCGGCGCTGCCTGAGTAGTTAGGGTGCCGGCAGGCCGACGGGGGCGTCGGCCGCGGACCGGGGGTCCGCCCACTAAGAGCTGAGAGTGGTTTTCGACTTGTCCCATAATTGCCGCGCATTGTGGCACCCTGAAAGCATGCGATGGATGGGTGCGCTCCTGTTGCTGCCGCTAGTGCTGGCGGCGCAAACCAAACCAGACGACTCATGCGCCATCAGCGGCCAGGTATCGAATGCAGCCAGTGGGGAACCGGTACGGCGCGCGTTGGTGTCCTTGCGGCGGATCGATATGTCGCCTGGCGGGACCAACATCCAGGTCAGCCATACGGTCGCCACCGATGCCGCGGGGCAGTTCGCCATGGCGGGGATCGCGCCCGGCAAGTACCGGCTGGCGGCGGAGCGGAACGGATTCCTCGCCACGCAGTACGGCTCGCGCGGACCGGGCAAGGCAGGCACACCGCTCACGCTGGAAGCGGGGCAGAAATCGAGCGAGCTGGCGATTCGCCTGACGCCGCAAGGGGTGATCGCGGGGCGCGTGCTGGATGAGGAGGGCGAGCCGCTCTCGGGCGCGAACGTGCAGGTATCGCGCCAGCAATACATGCAGGGCCGGAAACAGATGTCGCGGACCAATGGAGCCTCCACCAACGATTTGGGGGAATACCGCGTCTTCGGCCTGGCGCCGGGACGCTA
>JANYJN010000126.1 GCA_025358475.1 Candidatus Solibacter sp. | reverse complement strand
GATCAACAACGGAACGAGTCTGGCCAAGGTAACGATGCTGGTGCAGGGGTTAAAGCTACCGGTTTACGGGGGGGACGGGAGCTACAGCGGCGAGCAGTTTTCGAGCAACCCGGCATGGGTACTGCTGGATGTCCTGCGGCGGGCAGGGTGGAGCCTGGCGGAAATCGACGTGGCGAGCTTTGCGGCAGCCGCGGCGTACTGCGATGAGCCGATTGACGCTCTGGACCTTTACGGGAACGCGATTGAATTGGCGCGATTCCAGTGCAACCTGGTGTTGCAGAAGCGCAAGAGCGCCGGCGACCTGGTGCGTGGGGTTCGCAACGCGGCGAGACTGATGTTGACGTATGGAGCGAGCGGCGCGCTGCAATTACGGGTGGAGAATTCGCTGGCCCTAGAGATGCCGGATAAGCCAGCGTGGTCCAACAGCGCGGAACCGCTGGAAGGCGGATGGCCGAGCTACGAATTCGGCGATGGCAGCAACGGGTTTTCGGGCATCCTCAGAAAGCCCGGCGGCGAGCCAAGTTTTCGCGTGTATTCGCGGAGCATGGCGGACACGCCAAACCGATTCACGGTGGAATTTCAAGATTCGCTGAACGAATACCAACAGGATAGTTTTTCCCTGGTGGACGCCGACGACGTGTCACGCAGCGGGCAGGAAGTATCGCAGACGCTGGCGGCGGTGGGAATCCCGAACTTCGACCAGGCGGCGAGGATATTGAAGCTGAATTTGGATCGCTCGGTGCGGGGTAATACGTACGTGGAGTTCGAGACGAGTGTGAAGTCATTCGGGATCCGGCCGGGAGATTTGATCACGGTAACGTATCTCAAGGAGGGGTTTAACCGGCAGGCATTCCGGGTGCTGAAGATCGCACCGGGGCCGAACCACCGCACCTCCACGATTACGGGGCAGATTCATGACGATTCGTGGTATGCCGATAGCAACGGGCAGGTGACGTCGGCGAGCGGCGGCCGGCGCCAGGGCAGCGCCGGCATCGGCGTTCCCCGTCCGTTGCTCGGCACTGTTCTGGATGCTGACGGCAACATCCAGTTCGGAGTCGAGGAATCGGCAACCACGGCGGGCGACGGCTCGGTGCAGACGAACCTACGGGTGGGGTTCGTGACGCCAGCCGCCGCCGCGATGGCTGGGCCGGGAATCCCGCTGCTGAATCTAGCGGCGACGCTGGGATCCGGCGGATCACTGCATAGCAGCCAGACGCTTTACTACGCTGTGTCCGGTGTGGACGGACCGGGGAATGAGAGCCCGCTCTCTTTCATCGTCCGGGCGGTCACTTTGAGCGACGGGAGCAGCGTGACGCTAGGCGGCTTGAGCTTTTCTCGAGACACGGTGAGCTTCGACGTTTATCGCGGGAGTACACCGGCGCAACTGTTCCGGATCGCTTCGAACCAAGCGATTGCCGCGCAATTCAAGGATACGGGACTCAACAAGCAGTTGATCGCCCCCCTGGACCCCAACTTCGACCACGCGAACTTTTATTGGCGGATGGAGCTGCAATCAGAGAGCGCGGTGACGATCCACAGTGGGACGTCAGTGGGAAATGACGGATTGCATATGACGGCAAACCGGTACCTGAGCATGATCGTGCGAATTACGAGGGGACAGGGTGCGGGACAGGAGCGGGCAATCACGGCCAATACAGCTACGACACTCGCGGTATCGCCGGGATGGACCGTGGTACCGGATGCGAGCAGCTTCTTCGTGGTGGTGGAGACAGGGTGGCAGTTTGGCGCCGTGACAACGAGCAGCCCGGTGCAGTTCGCGGTGCCGAACCACGGCGGCGAGACGGTGCAGGTGTGTGGACGCGCGGCCAACGTGAACGGCCTGGAGTGCGCCGCCGAGTTATCGACGGTCACGCGATGGCAGATAGGCGGCAGCGGCACGAGCGATGCGGACGTTCCCCCGAAAGCGTACTTCGGGTTGGGATGCGGGCAGGGCGGCGGCACGGTAGAACTGAGCGGGGTGTCGTTTACCGATCTGACAAACACGGCCACGGTTTCAGCGGCCACGTTGACGATGCACTACTGGGACGAGCTGAGCGGGTTGCCGACGTTGGTGTTGGCGGCGGATGTGACGGCGACGGCAACGCAGATGGATTTGACGCCGGCGAGTTCGGCGGCGGCCGGGGGTTATTGCCAGGTGGGTGGCGAAGTGATGCTGATCACGGCAGTGCAGTTGAGCGGAACTCGGTACCAGGTGACGCGCGGGGCGCATGGATCGACGGCGGCGGCACATGCGGCGGCGGCTAGCACGGTGACATTTGGGTTCTACAATTCTTACGGCACGGGGTACGCCCACACGATCACGATTGGAGCGCGCACCTATACTCATGCGCAGTTGGCGGGGGATGGGAGCGGCGATATCGCGACGGCACTGGCGGCGCTGATCGCGGCCACGGGGGATGGGAATGCGACGGCGACGACGAGCGCGAATAATGTCACGTTGACGCCGGGCGCGGCGGTGCAGTCCGCGGTGGCGTGTTGGGCGAGCGACGGGAATGCGGCGGGGACGATTCTGGCGAGGGCGCGGGTGTACGCGCTGAAGGTGAAGACGGCGATCACGGCGTTCCCAAAGAACTTCTTCGGAAGTCCCTACAGCGGGAGTTGGAGCCAGGCTGTGCCCCTGCCGGATGTGCGAGTGGCAAGCGCGGAGTTGTTCGTTACGAATGGCCGCGGCAACAGTCCGGTGAGCAGTATCTGCCTGACCAGTTCGGTGGACCAAGGGCTGCGGACGCTTTCGGGAGGCCAGTACTCGATACAGGTGGACGGGTATCTGGCAGTGGAATCGCCGGTGGCTTCCGCTTTGGTGGTGGAGGCAGCGCACTCGGTGCGAGATGTTTTCGCGGTACTGGGGAGCGTGGCGGATGCGGTGGTGAACCTACGGGTGGATGTAGATGGCTCGCCATATTGCACGCTCTCGATTCCAGCGGGCACGACTACGTCGTCGGCTGCCGATGGGAATGTAACGGGGCGAATGGCCGCGGGCGCGAAATTGACGCTGGCAGTGCTTTCGGTGGGACAGACCTATCCGGGGGCTAACCTGACCGTACTGGTTCGACTCTAATGACGGAACAACTCTCCAAACTGCGTCCAGACCGGGACATGCAGTGCTACTTTGAACGGCCGTCGGCAGTGGCGGCGCTGAGCGGCGCGTCGGCAAACGGGTTCACGGTTTCGGGATGCTGGCGGCAACAATCCGATTGGGCGGTGATCGAGTGGAATCGCGACAATGTGTTCGAACACCCGGCGCTGCGCAATCTGCCGGATGGCGACTTGAGCGGTCTACAACTCAGCTATGAAGAAGTGCGGACGAATTGCATTCCCCTGGACTCCACGCTTTATCCGACGGTGGACTGGCCGTATCTGCGGGTCTGGGCGGAATCGGACGCAAGGGAGACGTTGTACAAGGTTCCTTTGAAGAACTATGCGACCCCGGTGGGCGGGTATGCGGACGCGACGGTGCAGTTCGAGTTGCAGGGAACGGCGGCGGTGGACGACTACATCGAACTGGCATGGCTGGATCAACACTTCAACTACCGTCTGACGGGCAGCGACACACTGGCGAGCGCCATCAATTCGCTAGCCGCGGCGATCACGGCGAATCAAGCGGCGGGAGCGGTGAGCGCAACGGCCAGCGGCGCGCAGATCGTGCTTACCTGGCATGGCGCACCGGGGTCGAATGGAAACCGGATCGGCGTATACGGGACGGTGCACGGATCGGGGACGGAAAGGTGGGCGCCGTCGGCGGCGAATTTTGCAGGCGGGGTATCGCCGAGCCAGTGGAGCGTTCAACTCGATTTCTCGGCGCTGCACGATACGAGGGGAACATTGGTACCGACCACGAGAGTGCGCAAGATGCGCTGGACATGGGCGGCAGATCTACAGAGGGGCAACTTTGCACGCAGCGAGTTCGCGGTGGCAGTGACGAACTGGAGCGTGAGCGGGACGAAAGTGCAGTACTCCGTTGCAGGAGCGGGGAGCCGTCGCATAGAGGACGACTCGGGGGCAGTCGCTTATGCAGGGAATTGGACGGAGGCTCGGGGGAATTACTCGGGCGGGTCGATCCGGTGGGCTAACACGCCGGGGGCTCGAGCGAGTTGCAGGTACTCGGCGAATGGGGATCATTGGCTATATCTCGGCACGCGCCTGGTGGACAACGGCGGGCAGGTCGCGGTGCAGGTAGATGGAAACACCCCAGTGACGCTGGATCTGGCGAAAGGGGGAGAAGATGTGCTGGTACGCGCGCCGATCGCAGCGCTGACGGGCCAGGCGCAGCACGCGGTGACGATCACGCACACCGGCGCGGCGGGGACGGCGATCTATTTCGATTTTCTGGAGATTGCGTATCCGAGCGGCACGCTGCCGGTTTTCGACCGGATGGAAAGGACGACGCTGGCTACCGACTGGGATACGGACCACTCGCTCGCAATCGCTCCAGAGCGAACGGCGTGGCTGATTGAGAAGCTGGGATTTCATGGCAGGGTAAACCACTACGCCGGGGCAATGTGGTTTTATGAACTGCAGCGGCAGGGACACAGTTATTCGAGCGGGACGGTCACGTTTTCAGGCCAACCTGAATTCGCCTTGGGCAAGAAGACACAAGTATTCCTGGGACCGACGCTGATCGAACATGTCCACCTGATCGGCGATACGGCGGAGAGCATAGCCGCGGGTTTCGCGCTATTGATCAATGCGGGGTCCACGGGGGTATGGGCGCGAGCGGATGGCGCGGTGCTAACGATCACGTCGCGGCTGATGGGGTCGGCCGGCAACGCGCTGGGACTGAGCGCGAGCACAGACAGCACAGTGTTCGCGGCAACGGCGAGCGGCGCCACGCTGGCGGGCGGGATCGACGGGATCTGGAGGACGGACACGGCGGCGCCTGTGAAGCTCAATCGCGCGGCACGCGACTGGAATGGGGCGTTCCTCCAGGCCTTGAAGGGTTATGGGATCGATGTGACTGCGTCGTTCAGCATGGAATTGCAGCACGGAGACGACACGCCGCAAGCGAACCTAGCGCAACGCTACCCGAACGGCGACCCGGTGTGGCTAAACACCCCCGCTTTACAGACCAACTTCGGCCCGCAGAGCACGGCATTCTGGCAAGCCGTCTACCGCGAGATGGCGGACTTGATGAGGAGTGCCGGGGTACGGCCGTACGTGCAGTTCGGGGAAGTGCAGTGGTGGTACTTCGCGGCCGGCTCCGGGATGCCTTTTTACGACAGCTACACGACGACCACTTTTCAGGCACGCTACGGAAGACCGATGGGGGCGATCCTGAGCCAGAACACCGACCCCAGCGGTTATACGGACGAATGCGCATTCCTGCCGGAACTGATCGGAGAATTCACCAACTCGGTAATGGCGTACGTCCGGCAGACGCACGCCGACGCACGGTTTGAGGTGCTCTACCCACCGGATGTGAACGATACGGCCTTGAACCGGCTGGTGAACTTCCCGCACACGCACTGGACGCCGGCCAGCCTGGATTCGCTGAAGACGGAAAACTTCACCTACACGGGAGATCGCGATCTCACCAAGGCGCTGGCGTCAATTGAATTGCCGATGCAACTGGGATTTGGAAGAGCGCAGAGCAGTCACCTGGTGGGAATCGGTGAGTACACGACGCCATGGAGTCAGGAGCAGCGGATGGCGGCGGGCGAACAACTGGACTCGGTGGTGCTGTTCGCGCTGGATCAGTTCTGCCTGATTGGATATCACATACCGATGGATCGCGGGGTTCGACGGTCGCGGTATATGGGACGGTAGGGGAGGGACGTCAGGGCTGGGGTAAAGTCAGACCCGCGTCGGAGTTGCGCTGGGATGAGCAGGCGGAACCGCCTGCCCATCCCAGGTCCTTCTCCAAGGCCAGATACCCGCAGGCCACCACCACCAGGAACATGGTGAGCACCTCGCTATCGCCCAAATTCAACTCGACGCATCCTTCTACCATAGTCGCCAGGACGGCGGCGATTCCCCCGTGAAGCAGAAATCTCCGATGGCTGGGGCCGGGCGGCAAGGTCATCAGACCTCGCCAGAAATCCACCAGGATTTGAATCAGCATCCACAGGAGTACCAGCATAGTGGGGATGCCGCGTTCGGCGGCGTAGTGGAGATAGATATTGTGGAGGTGCCCATACCAACCCGAAGGCAGCGGGCGGGGAATATCGGCGGGCACGTATTCGTCGAAGTGCAGCTTCGGGCCTTCGGGTCCGAGCCCGAACCAGGGATGGCGCTCCACCATGCGAAGTCCTGTACGCCACGTGACCACGCGAAACCGATTGGAATCGGCGTCCTTGGGCTTGAAGATCGACGTGACACGGTCCTGAATGGCGGGCGGGGAGACGAAGAACGCCACCAACACGACGACGGGAGCCAGGGCGACCATCCAGCGCCGCCAATACCAAATGAGATAGAGGAGGGCGATGGCCACGGCGATCCAGATTCCCCGCGTCTCTCCCAGCACGATGGCGAGAGCGATTAGCGCGGCGCAAAGCAGCCAGACCCAGAGGCGCCTCCTAGTCGCCGGGGCAAAGAAAAGAAAGGATGCCAGCATGATCAGGGCGAACATCTCTTCCGCGGAATAGGTATTCCAGTGGCTGGTGAAGCCGGTGATCCGCTCGCCGACGTAGAACTCGTAAAAGTTACGGCCGAGGCGATGGGCATCCTGCACCTTGCCGGCAAACTGGACGCATCCGCGGACGGCGGTGAGCGCGCCGATTCCCGCCCAAGCGAGGAAGAGTAGGCGGACCATGGCGAGGCTGCGCAGGAGCGAGAACACGACCAGTAGTTCGAGGAAGACGTAGAACTTGCGAATCTGCGGAAGCCCGGCGGCGGGATTGTCCGACAACAAGAGGGAAATCAGGGTCCCAAGCAGGAAAAGCCCGAGAGGCAACCGGATGCGCGGCAAGCGCAACTTCTCGCCGCACCCCAGCAGCGCCGCAAACGAGAGCGCAAGCAGGATCTGCGAAGGCGCAATCCCCACCATGATCCCGGCCGCCGATCCAAACGCCAGCCAGCGCGCGCTTCGCAACAAAATCGGTTCCTGAGGGTTCATGCCGGATAGAACTCCCAGTATGGCAGAGTGTGGAAAACCGCGACGCGCGCTGGCGGTGCGGCGAGACACTTCGCAGGGCGGCGTTGCTCGTCCGGCGGAGGCGGCCTCTGGTCCTCGCATTGGGCCCGCCTGCCATCCGCGAACTCTTTGCCAGCGCCGCCCGCCCGAAGCCGCTGTTAAACTGAAGGTACATGTGGCGCTTTTTGTCCCTTGCACTACTCTTTTCCGGCGCGTTGCGGGCCGACACGGCGCTGGTGCTTTCCTTCTTCAATCACGCCAAGTCTGCCAACCTCGATTGGATCGGCGAGAGCATCGCTCAAAGCGTGCGCGATTCGCTAACCTCCGAAGGCCTGCTGGTGCTGGCCCGCGAAGATCGCTTGGAGGCGTATAGGCGCCTCTCGCTCCGTCCGGGCGCGGAACTGACCCACGCGTCGATCGTGAAAATTGGTGAATCGCTCGACGCGTCGCAGGTAATCTACGGTTTCTACGAACTGCTGCCGTCCGAACCCGGCAATCCGCAATCCAAAGGTTCGCTGCGCATCACGGCTCGCATTCTGGACCTCAAACACACTCGCCAAGGGGCGGCCTACAGCGAACTCGGCGCGCTCGAAGACCTGGGCTCGCTGGCCGTCCACCTCGGCTGGCAGACGCTCGAATGGCTCAATCCGAAGGCTGCTACCGGCGAACAGGAGTTCATGAAGGCGCGTCCGGCGGTGCGCCTGGATGCCGTCGAAAGCTACGTACGCGGCCTGCTCTCCACTTCACCCGAACAGCGTCACCGCTACTTTACCCAAGCCGCCCGGCTGGACGCGCACTACTCGCAGCCTTGCTTCGAACTCGGCCGGATTTTCTGGGAAAAGAAGGACTACAAGGTGGCTGCCGGATGGCTTGACCGCGTGGCCCGTTCCGACTCGCACTACCTGGAAGCCCAGTTCTTCCTCG
>JANYJN010000084.1 GCA_025358475.1 Candidatus Solibacter sp. | reverse complement strand
CGTAACGTCGCAAGGCTACGTATCTGAGAATCCGGCTCCCACCGCCAAGTGCGCCAACGACGGCACGTGCACCTATACATTTGCCCACGCGATTCCGGCCAACGCGACGGGTTCGTATGCCATCGGCATCGAAGCGCGCCGCGGCATTACTCTGCTCGCAGGTACGGCGCAGGAACAGAAAAGCGAATACGGGGCCGTGAATAAGGTATTCTACTTCTCCGTGGACGGCTCTAAAGTGGCCCCCCGCCGCACGGTGGTGGACATTGCCAAATGCAACGGCTGCCATAGCACCCTCTCACTTCACGGCGAAAACCGCAACCAGATCGAACAGTGCGTGCTGTGCCACAACCCGAGCGAGAACGATGGCGTTCGCCGCGCAGTCGCTACCGTGCCCGCCGACAAGGCCCAACCAAACCAGTCCGTCAACTTCGCCATGATGATCCACAAGATCCACACCGGCGAAGGCTTGGCGGCAGCCGGCCAGAGCTACACCATTGTCGGGTTCGGCGGCAGCCACAACGACTTCACCGACATACGTTATCCCGTGATGACGCCTACAGGCGGAGTCGCCGACACCGCCAAGTGCTACATGTGCCACGTCAACGACTCGGAAGCCAACCTCCCCATCGGCCTGAACAACGTAACAGATCCGCAGGGTAGGATCAGCCCCGTCGGCGCCACCACATCGGCCTGTACGGCGTGCCACCTGTCGCTTTCGGCGCTGTCTCACGCCGTAATCCAGACCGATCCGAAGTTCGGTGAAAGCTGCGATGTCTGCCACGGCGCAGGCGCTGATTTCGACGTAATCAAGAAACACGCCGGCAAATAATTAAAAAAGGACAGAACGCCATGTTCGGGCTGCCCGTACTCTCAACCCGCTCCAAGTCTCCCCGCGCGCGCCCCTCAAAGGCGCGCGCGGTGGGGTTTGTGGGCGCGGCCATGCTGTTAGCTGCCATAGGTAGCGCTCAGGAAAAAGCCGCCGCTCCCGCCGCTCCGCCCCCGGAGAACAAGCCGGCAGAATTCGTCGGCTCCACTACCTGCCAGGTGTGTCATGAGGACATCTTCAACGCCTTCGAGAAGAGCCCTCACCAAATAGTGGAAACCGATAAGAAACGCGGCTGGGATACCAAAGCCTGCGAGAGTTGCCACGGGCCAGGCAGCAAGCACGCCGAATCGGCTTCTGCCGCGGATATCATACAACCCGCCAAACTGAAGCCCAGCGAAGCCGATCGCATCTGCCTTACCTGCCATCGGAATCAGTCCACCCAAAGCGGACGTATTAATAGTAGCCATGCCAGGAATCAGGTGAGTTGCATTGCCTGCCACTCCATCCACAAGAACGGACCGAACGGCTTGGTGGCGCGCAAGCCGGCGGAGATCAACGCACAGTGCGCATCCTGCCACACCGATGTGTGGGCCAGTTTCCAAAAACCCTACAAACACCGCCTGCCCGAAGGGGCCATGTCCTGCGTGGATTGTCACAATCCGCACGGCAGCGCGCTGCCCAACCAGATTCAAACCACGCGATCCAACGAACCAGGTTGCGCTAAATGCCACGGCGATAAAGTAGGACCCTTTCCGTTCGAGCACGCTCCCGTGCGCCTCGAAGGATGCGGGTCGTGCCACCAACCGCACGGGTCAGCGAATCCGCGCATGCTGACCCGGCATGAAGTGCGCTTCGTGTGCATGGAGTGCCACTCCAACCTGCCGGTGCCGAATCCCGCGGCCAACTCGACATTAGGGACGGTGGGCCCGGCGCTCCATGATTTGCGCAGTCCGCGGTTCCAAAACTGCACTCTGTGTCATCAGAAGGTGCATGGTTCCTATGTGGATCGGGCTTTCACTAAATGAGATTCCTACTGGCATTCCTCATCAATGTCGTGATCACCGTCGTGGCGTTGGCACAACCGCCGGCGCCGCCGGCACAGCCCCCGGTCAAGGCACCTGCCACGCCGGAGGCCCAGGCGGAAGCAGCCGCCGCAGCCCCCGCCAAGGTGGACGATCAAGCCAAGCCGCCCGATCCAGTTCCGGGGAAAGCCACCCCGCCAGCGCCCCCTTCCAGCGAGCAATGGATTACCGGCAGCGTGGATTTCGGCTACCGCTGGGTGGATGAGAGGGGGAATCTTCCCACCTACCGCAGCATCGTCAACCTGGGCTCCGGACCCAAGCTCACGGGTTTGGATTTCACCATCACCGACCCCAAACACCGGATGTTCGACCGCATCGACGCCCGCGCCAATGCCTGGGGCGGCGACCCTTACAATACCGCTCACATCGACGTCACCAAGCGTGGCCTGTACGAACTGCGCGGGGACTACCGCAACATCGCGTACTTCAACGCCATGCCCTCGTTCGCCAATTTCCTGGCGCCGCGTGGATTCAATGAGCGCGCCTTCGATGTCCGGCGGCGCAGCGGCTACATCGATCTCCAGCTTTTCCCCGGCAAGCACATTCTGCCTTACCTGGTGTTCGAACGAAACTCGGGCTACGGGCACGGCGTGGAAACGTGGGTACAGGACAGCAATGACTCATTTGCCGTCCCCGTGCTGCTGCGCGACAGCACCAACAACTATCGCGGCGGCGTCCGGTTCGAATACAATCGCTGGCACGTCACGCTCGAAGAAGGCGCGACCACTTTTAAGGACGACGACCAGGCCAGCGCCAACGGATCCAGTTTCGGCGACCGCACCACACCGATTCTGGGCGGCACTCTGGTCCTCAATACCCTGACGCAGACCTATGGTATCCGCGGCAGCAGTATGTACAGCAAGGTTTTGGCGACGGCCAGTCCTTTTTCGTGGTTGGATCTCAACGGCCAATTCCTCTACAGCGATCCCAAGACGGACGCGCGCTACTTCGACATCGCTCACGGTAATTTCGCCCTGCTCAGTTCGCTGCTTCTCTACAGCGGGCAATACAATATCGGCTCTAGCGCCTCCAATGGCAAGCACACGCTCGCCAACGCGGGGATGGAGATTCGGCCATTCAAGCGGTTGAAGATCATCGACTCCTTCTCCCTCAACCGCTACAACCAGACAGGGGTCGGCGCACTCACCCAGCAGATCCTGCTCACCCCGGGCTCGACTTTCCCCGCGCTGGTATCGGCGCTGACCACACCGCAGAATGTGACCAACTACCGGCAGCAGGTGGAAGCCATCTTCGACGTCACCCGCAAAATCACCCTGCGCGGCGGCTACCGCTACGAATGGGGCGATGCCACCGTGCTCGCCGGTACCCTCTCCCAGAGCGGAACGCTGGCCTCCGGCGCACTGAGTCGCAACGTTGGGCTGGCCGGAGCGACCATCCGTCCCTGGCGGAAGCTCTCCCTCAACCTGGACTATGAAGGCGCCTCCACCACCCGGGATTACTTCCGCACCAGCCTCTACAACTACCAGAGGGTGCGGGCGCGGGCCAAGTATCAGGTGGCGGCCGCGCTGTCGGTCCAGGCGAACTTCGCGCTGTTGGACAATCAGAACCCCTCCCAGGGTGTCCAGTACGATTTCCGCAGCCGGGACAATTCCCTGGCCGTGTTCTGGATGCCCAACGGCGGCAAGCGCGTCAGCGTCATGGCGGAGTATGACCGCTCCACGTTGCGCTCCAACATCGATTTCCTGCTGCTGCCGTTCTACACCCCCACGGTTTCCAGCTATAAGGAGAACGCGCACACGGCCACCTCCACCATCGATCTCGTGCTGCCCACGGTGGCCGGCATCGCGCCCAAACTCTCCGCCGGCGGATCGCTGTTCATCGCCTCGGGTTCGCGGGCCTCGCGCTACTTCCAGCCGCTGGGACGGCTTTCCCTGCCCCTCCAAAAGCACGTACAATGGAACACCGAGTGGCGATGGTACGGCTACGGTGAGCAGTTGTACCAATATGAGGGGTTCCGGGCGCACATCTTCATGACCGGGCTCAAATTGATTAGATAGGAGACCAGCATGTTCCTGCTTCGAGTGATGGCTGTGGGCACCTTCGTCCTCTGGAGTGCGCCAGGTGCCAGCATTATCCCCGGCGACGCCAGGCGCGGCGAACTACTGTTCCAGAGCGAACAGTGCATTCAATGTCACAGCCTGAAGGGCAAGGGCGGCACACTGGCCCCCGATCTGGCGCGCCGTGTGGACCGCGACTATACCCCCGCCGTGATGGCCAGCCTGATGTGGAATCACGCGCCCGCCATGTGGGCGGCGATGAAGCAGCAGGGCGTCAAGAAGGGCGACATGACTCCCGAAAAGGCCGCCGATCTGTTCGCCTACTTCGTGTCCGCCAATTACTTTGAAAAGCCGGGCGACGCCGCCCGCGGCAAACAGGCCTTTACCGACCGGCACTGCGCCGAGTGCCACGGCATATCGAGTTCGAAGGAAGCGGCTGCGCCACCCGTGGCCAAGTGGGAGTCGCTTGCCGACCCCGTGATCCTGGCCCAGCAGATGTGGAACCACGGGCCGAAGATGCGCGCCCAATTCTCCAAGAAGAAGCTCGCCTGGGGTAAGCTCACCGGCCAGGAGCTCACGGACATGCTGGTTTACCTGCAAAACTTGCCGGAGACCCGCAATCTGGCCAAGAACTTCTCCTTCCCGCCGTCGGATTCCGGCGAGAAGCTATTCTCCTCCAAGGGCTGCACGGAATGCCACGTCGGCAAACGCGCCCTCGAGGTGCTGCTCAAGAATCAGACCCTTACCGAAATCGCCGTCGACATGTGGAACCACCAGCCCAGCATGAAGAATCCGCCGCCCACTTTTGAGCCCGAAGAGATGCGCCAGATTATCTCCTACATTTGGGCCAAACAGTATTTCCGCGGCTCGGGCAGCGCCACTCGCGGCAAAACCGTGTTCACCGCCAAGAGTTGCGCCACCTGCCATAACGACGCTGCCAGCGGCGCCCCCCCACTCGGTAAAGGCAAAGACGCCTATGGGGACATTACCATGGTGGCCGCGCTCTGGGACCACGGTCCGCAAATGCTGGAGTCCATGACCGCCAGGAAGATCGCCTGGCCGCGATTCACGGCGCAAGAAATGTCGGACGTCATCGC
>JANYJN010000047.1 GCA_025358475.1 Candidatus Solibacter sp. | reverse complement strand
ATGCGCTACGAACTGGCGACACCGCTGTTGTTCGCCAACCTGTTGCATTGGATTGCGCCGGAGATTTTCCGGCGCTACGAGATCTCCGGCGGCAGCGTGGGCGCGGTCAAGCTGGTGATGGACCAGGATACCGCCGCGGCGGATGTGAAAGTGACGGCGGACGACGGCTCGGCCGTGCCGTTCACCATGCGCGAGCGGACGCTGAATTTCTTTTCCGGCGCGCCGGGCGGCGTCAAGGTGGTGGCCGGCGACCACGAATACCTGTACTCGCTAACGCTGCCGGAGTTGTGGGAGTCGAAGTGGACGCCTCCCGCCGACGCGCATATCGGCGTGCCGCGCTTCAGGGAGATGCCGGAATCGTCGACGGATTTATGGCCGTGGCTCGCCATAGCGGGCGGCCTCGGGCTGCTGGCCGAGTGGGTGCTATACGGCCGCTTCCGGCGCGGCATGATGCGCGCGAAGACGGTGGCAAGCCGCGGGTCGGTGACCACGGGAGGGCGGAGATGAGAGTCGCGAGATCTTTCCCTTACGCGGACGCGGTATCAGACAGGGTAGGTGTCGATTTGACGCGGAGACGCGGAGACGCGGAGGAAGACGCGGAGAAACACCTGGCCAGTCAAAACCTGAGAGCGCAGAGGAAGCGGAGCCGACGGGCCTGGCGGCAACGAGGCCGTGTGCCAAGTTCGGCGACGCGACGTCTAGTACCTCCCCAAAGGACTTCTTGCGTGACCCGACCAAGTGCCGATCAGCCTTCCACACTGGCATGCGCGTCGCTGCGAAGCCTCGGAATCTCCGCTGACTCCGCGCTCTCAGGTTTTGACTTGCTCAACGCCGTTCTCCGCGTTTTGCTCCGCGCCTCCGCGTCTCCGCGTCAAGAACACGGCTCCCGGTTTGGTTCCAGCTTCGCAGGGAGCGGCCCATGGTTTTGGGGGGTGCGATGAGCTTCGACCACGCTTGGGGTTTGCTTGCGCTGTTACTGCCAATGGGCTGGGTGGCTTGGGAGTGGCGCGAGACGGCGCGGCGCGCGGCGCTCGGGCTCAAGGCGGCGGTCTTCGTTTGCATTGTCCTGGCACTCAGTGGTCCGCGCGTGGTGGTGTACCAGACCAAGGTCGCCGTGGCGGTGCTGGCGGACACGTCGGCCAGCGTATCGCCCCAGGATCTGGCGCGGGAATCGGGCATGGCGAGCGAAGTGGAACGCGGGGCTGGCCGGCATTGGACACGCATCATCCCCTTCGCGCGCGGCACGCGCACGGTAGCGCTTGAGGAGAGATCCAAGGCGGGGTTTCAGTTGCGCCACACCGCCGGCGCGGCGGGGCGCGGAACGGATTTGGAGCTTGCCATCCGCGATGGCGTGGCGGCGCTGCCCGCGGGCATGGTGCGCCGCCTGCTGCTGATCTCCGACGGCAATGAGAATCTGGGCTCCGTGGCGCGCGCCATCTGGCAGGCGCGGCAGTTGGGCGTGCCCATCGATACGGTGGCCCTGGCCGGACGTCCCAAGCCCGGACTGCGCCTCGAGAGCGTGACTATTCCGGGGCAAGTATTCAGTGGCGAGCGCTTCCCCATCGATGTCGCGGTGGAGGCGCCGGGCGCGGCCCACGCCCGCGTGGAGTTGACCGCCGAAGGCAAGACCATCGGCGCGAGCGAAGTGGAACTGGCGGCCGGGCTGAATCATCTGCGGCTACAGGCCAGTATTAATGCCGTGGGCGCCGTCGCGTTGGCCGGCAGGGTCGCGGCCGGGGATCTGGGCGAGGCGCGCTTCGAGAATTCGGTGACGCTGCGCAGTCCGCGCGTGCTGCTGGTCTCGCGCGACCCGGCCCCCAGCGAGGAACATATCATTCGCGTGCTGCGCGCCAACCAGTTCGAAGTCCAGCAGGCGCCCGGCGGCGTGCCGCCCAAACTCGACGATTTCCAACTGGTGGCGATCAACAACTGGGACATGGAATCGATTCCGGCCAGCTCCAAGGCAGCACTCGAAGCCTACGTGAAGAAGGGCGGCGGCCTGGTTTGGATTGCCGGCGAGCACAATATCTACGTGGACAGGAAGGGTAAGCCGGAGGACGCGCTGGAGCGCAGCCTGCCCGCGAAACTGGCGCCGCCGCGCTCGCCCGAAGGCACGACGGTAGTGCTGATCATCGATAAATCCTCTTCCATGGAAGGGCGCAAGATCGAACTGGCGCGCCTGGCCGCCATCGGCGTGGTGGAGAATTTGCGGCCCATCGATTCGGTGGGCGTGCTGATCTTCGACAATTCGTTCCAGTGGGCGGTGCCCATCCGCAAGGCGGAGGATCGCGGCAGCATCAAGAAGCTGATCGCCGGCATTACGCCGGATGGCGGCACGCAGATCGCCCCCGCGCTCACCGAGGCTTACCGGCGCATCTTGCCGCAGCCGGCCATGTTCAAGCACATCGTACTGCTGACCGACGGCATTTCCGAAGAGGGCGACAGCATGACCCTCACCAAGGAAGCGGTGGCGAATCATGTGACCATCTCCACCGTCGGGCTGGGGCAGGACGTGAATCGCGCGTTTCTGGAGAAGGTAGCGGCCAACGCGGAAGGCAAATCGTACTTCCTGAACGACCCCTCCGGGCTGGAACAGATTCTGCTGCGCGACGTGGAAGAGCACACCGGCGTGACGGCGGTGGAGAAGGCGATCACCGCCAAGGTAGTCCATCAAGCGGAAATTCTTGACGGCGTGGGGATGGAAAACGCGCCGCAGTTGAAAGGCTACGTGCGCTTTCTGGCGCGGCCCACATCGGACACCATCCTGATGGCGGACCGCGAAGATCCGCTGCTGGTGCGGTGGCAGTACGGGCTGGGCCGCACGGCCGTGTTCACCAGCGACGCCAAGAACCGCTGGGCCGCCAACTGGGTGCAATGGCCGGGCTTCGACAAGCTGTGGGCCAACATTTTCCGCGACCTGCTGCCGCACGCTCCCGAAAGCGAAACCACGGCGGATTTCGACCGCGCCAGCGAGGAGCTGGTGGTGGACTACCGGCTCTCGCGCAATGTCGAGGACCCGGCCAGGACGCCGGATATTTTCGTGCTGGGTCCGGATGGGTTCCATGCGCCGCTGAAGATGGGCAAGGTGGCGGCGGGCCACTATCGCGGGCGGTTAGGGATTGGGCAGAATCAGGGACTCTTCCGCGTGCGTCCCCTGGTGGATTCGCGCGCCTTCCCCGAGGTGGGCTTCTACCGGCAGGAAGACGAGATGCGGGAGTACGGCAATAACGAGCCGTTGCTGCGCCAGATCGCGGACTCCACCGGCGGACGCTTCGGCGTGAAGGCCGGCGACGCGTTCGACGCGGCGGGGCGCAGCATCCCGGCCAACATGGAATTGTGGCCGGTCCTGTTGGCGCTCGGGCTCGCGCTGAATCTACTCGAACTGGGGATGCGCAAGTGGAAGGGACTGCTGGAAGCGCTGCACCTGGCCCCGGTGCCAGCGGCGTAGGGCATGCACGTGGCAGAACCAGGGCGCCACGGTCCGCGGCGTCACATTAACCATGCGGCATCCTTCCAGGGTTTACACTAAACCTGATGATCCCTGCCGGACTCAAACAGCGCGTGCACGATCTACTCGGTCCACGGGGGTACCTGGACCAGCCCCATGACCTGGCGCTTTACGAGTACGATGCCGGGGTGGACAAGCATGCTCCCGACCTGGTCGCCTTCCCGCGGAGCACCGCGGAAACCGCCGCGCTGGTCAAACTTGCGCAGGAATTCGGCGTGCCCTTCGTGGGACGCGGGGCGGGCACCGGACTTTCCGGCGGAGCCATTCCGCGCGAGGGCGGGCTGATGATCGCCTTTGCCCGCATGAACCGCATCCTGGAATTGGATCTGGAAAACGAACGCGCCGTCGTGCAGCCCGGCGTGGTCAATCTGGATATCACGCTCGCCGTCGAGGGCAGCGGCTATTTCTTCGCGCCCGATCCCTCCAGCCAGCGCGCCTGCACCATCGGCGGCAATGTCGCCGAAAACGCCGGCGGGCCTCACACCCTGGCCTACGGCGTCACCACCAATCACGTTCTGGGCCTGGAGATGGTGCTGCCCGATGGCACCGTGGTCGAGACCGGAGGCAAAACGAGCGACCTGCCGGGCTACGACCTGGTGGGCCTGCTCACCGGCAGCGAAGGCACCATGGTACTGATCACCAAAGTGATTGTCCGCTTGATGCGCAAGGCGGAGGCCGTCAAGACGATTCTCGCCATCTACGAATCCAGCGAGGACGCAGGCCGCACGGTGGCGGAGATCACGGCGCGAGCCATCACGCCGGTTGCGTTAGAGATGCTCGACGGGGTTATGCTGCGCATGGTGGAAGAGGCCACCCACGCGGGGTACCCGATGGATGCGGCGGCGGTCCTGTTGATCGAACTGGAAGGCATCCAGGAAGCCGTGGAGGCGCAGGTGGAACAGGTGCGCCAGGCCTGCACGGTGTGCGGCGCGCGCGAGTTCCGCGTGGCGCGCACACCCGCAGAGCGCGACCTGTTGTGGAAGGGCCGCAAGAACGCATTCGGCGCGGTGGGCCGCGTCAGCCCGACTTATTATGTGCAGGATGGGGTGGTGCCGCGTACCCAGATCGCGCCCACGCTGCGCTTCATCGGCGAGGTGGCGCTGAAGTATGGGCTCACCATCAGCAACATCTTCCACGCCGGCGACGGCAACATGCACCCTATCATTCTGTTCGACGCGCGCCAGCCGGGCGACATGGAAAGGGCTTGCGCCGCGGGCCAGGAGATTCTCTGCTGGTGCATCGATGCCGGCGGTTCGATTACGGGCGAACACGGCGTCGGCATGGAGAAAAATGAGCTGATGGCAAAATTATTCCCGCCCGAAACCCTGGAGGCGATCCTCCGCTTGAAGATGCTCTTCGACCCCCATGCGCGGCTCAACCCGGGGAAAGTGCTGCCCACCGGCCGCGGGTGTTTGGAAATCCGGCAAGCGCCGCTGTCCCCGGCAAGCGCCGCTCCCCTAGGATGAAGCTCCCCTATCGGCGGGGAAGCAACGGGCATGCCCGCACCGGACTTCCCGGGTGATTGCTGGCGCGAGTTTTTGACTTTTGTGAAACGTGCAAGAGGCAGGCCGCCGATTAACGGGGCGGCAACTTCAGACACGGGTGACAGCGCCTTCGCTGGCGCTAGAGACCAGCTTGCAGTACTTGGCGAATACGCCGGTTTTGTAGCGCGGCTCGCGAGCCTTCCACAGTGAGAGGCGCCGCGAAATCTCGGCTTCGGGAATATCCAGATCCAGCACGCCGCGCTCGGCATCCACGGTGATCGAGTCGCCTTCGGCCACGATGGCGATGGGCCCTCCGTTGAACGCTTCCGGCGCCACGTGGGCCACCATGAAACCGTGAGTGGCACCGCTGAAGCGGCCGTCGGTGACCAGCGCCACGCTATCGCTGAGTCCGGCGCCTACCAGGGCACCGGTGACGCCGAGCATTTCGCGCATGCCGGGTCCGCCGCGCGGGCCTTCGTAGCGGATGACCACCACGTCGTTGACCTGTATTCCGCCTTGCATCACGGCCGCCATGGCGTCCTCTTCGCGGTCGAATACGCGCGCTGGGCCGCGATGGGTTTTCTTGTCGTGCCCGGCCAGTTTGATGACGCAGCCTTCGGGGGCCAGCGATCCGCGCAGAATGGCGATGCCGCCGCGCGGTTTAAGCGTTCGGGAGAGCGGCCGGATCACCACCTGGCCGGCGGTTTCGCGCGCATCCGCGGCTTCTGCGGCCAATGAGCGGCCGGTCACGGTGAGCGCCGAGCCATCGATGTACCCGCCTTCCAGCAAGCGCTGCGCCACCACGCCGATGCCACCCGCCCGATCCACGTCGGCGGCCATGTACTTGCCGCCCGGCTTGATGTCCACGAACACCGGCGTGCGCGCCAGGACGGGTTCGAAATCGTCGATGGAGAGGGGCACTTCGGCCTCGCGCGCCATGGCCAGCAGATGCAGCACCGCGTTGGTGGACCCCGCCGTGCCGGCCACGCCCGCGATGGCATTGTCAAAGGCGGTGCGCGTGCAGATATCGCGCGGCAGTATGTTGTTGCGCACGGCGTTCATGATGACTTTACCGCAGCCAAAGGCGATCTCCTCCTTGCGCTGGTCCACCTGCGGAACGGCAGCGGTCCCCATGGGGGAGAGGCCGATCAGTTCCATGACGGTGGCCATGGTGTTGGCGGTGAACTGGCCGCCGCAAGCGCCCGCGCCGGGACAGGCATGGTCCTCGATATCCAGCAGATCGGCGTCGCTCAACTTGCCGCGCGCGTTGGCGCCGACGGCCTCGAAGACGTCCTGAATGGTGATGTCGTGCCCTTGGAATTTACCCGGCATGATGGTGCCGCCATAGAGCACGACGCCGGGGACATTGAGGCGCAGCAGGGCCATGGCCGCGCCGGGAATGGTTTTGTCGCAGGCCACCAGCGCCACGATACCGTCGAACATGTGGCCGCGCTCCATCAGTTCGATGGAATCGGCGATCACCTCGCGGCTCACCAGCGACGCCTTCATGCCCTCCGTGCCCATGGTCACACCATCGGAGATGGCGATAGTGTTGAACTCCATGGGGGTTCCGCCCGCCGCGCGGATGCCCTCCTTAACCTTGACGGCGAGTTCGCGGAGGTTGTAATTGCAGGGCATGGTTTCGATCCAGGTATTGGCCACCCCGATGATGGGTTTGGCCAGATCTTCGTCGGTGAACCCGATCCCCTTCAGCATGGCGCGCGCCGGAGCGCGGTCTCGTCCTTGAGTGATGGTGTGGCTTCGAAGTTTCATAGCGGCGACTTTAGTTTATCAGTGGGGGAGAGGCGGACGGCCACTGGACCCGGCGGCGCGGCGCAGGATGCCGCGAAGGATCCCACGCCGATAACCGGTCCGATGTGAATAGTGAGGCTCTTCCGGAGGTTTTATGAGGCTGGCTGAACCTCCCCACGCTTTCCGGCGTCATGACCCGGCCAAGCTCTGCTTTGCGTCCCGGGATTCAGTTGCCGCTTCGCTGCCAGACGCGCCTTTCATGGCCGGAGGGTTCTCTGAGAGAACGGGCGCCATCCGGCTGCTGGATGCGGGGCCGGAGCCGGGTCGTTCACAGTGGCTTTTCTCAACCGTCCCTTCCGCATTTCAGACACTCCAGCGGAATATCCGGGCATTTATCGAAAAGTTTTCTTACGTCCCCACCTTCACCAACTGCTTCCCGATATTCTTCCCTTCCAGCATCCGTATAAATGCCTGGGGCGCATTTTCCAGCCCATCCACCACATCCTCGCGATAGACAAGGCGCTTCTCCTTCATCCACGTGGAGAGTTGCCGCAGTCCGTCTTCGAAACGGCCGGCGAACTGGCTCACCAGGAAGCCTTCCACCTTGGCCTGCCGGACGATCAATTGGCTCAACCACCGCGGTCCGGTCTCGGGCTCCACCGCGTTATACTGCGAAATCTGCCCGCACACGGCCACGCGCGCATTAGTGGCGATGTGCCGCATCACGGCGTCGGTGATCACGCCGCCCACATTGTCGAAGTACACGTCCACGCCGTTAGGGCACAGTTCCTTGAGCTTGGCGGCGTAATCCGTTGTCTCGCGGTAATTGAAGGCCCCGTCGAAGCCCAGCTCCTCCGTCAGGAAACGCACTTTCTCGCGACTCCCCGCAATGCCGATGGCGCGGCAGCGTTTGATCCTGGCGATCTGCCCCACCAGCGATCCCACCGCGCCCGCCGCCCCCGATACCACTACGGTTTCGCCCGCGTGCGGCCGGCAGATTTCCAGCAGCCCGAAGTATGCCGTCAGACCCGGCATCCCGAGGACGTACAATGCCGACGAGATGGGCCCGGCGGCCGGGTCGATCTGGCGCAACAACCTTCCCGGCGCCACGGCGTACTCCTGCCACCCGAGCATGCCTTCCACCGTGTCGCCCGCCGAATGGCGCGGGTCGTTCGATTCCACCACCCGTCCCACCACCCCGCCCACAATCACTTCCCCAAGGTCCAGTCCGCGCGCGTAAGTGGTCACGCCGGAAAGACGGCCTCGCATATAGGGGTCCACCGACAGGTAACGCGCCTGCACCAAAACTTCGCCGCCCCCGGGACGCGGCATAGGCGATTCCTCCAGACGGAAGTCGGATTCCTTCGGCATTCCCACGGGGCGCGCGGCCAGTGTAATTTGGCGGTTCAGTGTTGGCATGGCTTCACGGTACCACCGCGGGTTGGGCTGGGTCGGTGAAGATCAGGACCAAACCGGGCGCGGCGGCCGACAGGCCACGAGGAGGCAAGATCCCCGGCCGCCCGAAGTTGTGCTGTCACCGAATCTAGCGGTCGGGGCACCAGGTCCACCGGTGCGGTTGCGCTTCCGTTCCCAACTTAACCTATAGTTAAATTCATGCCGTCGTTCAGACATCAGGGAGAAGAATCGCGCTCCCTGGCGGACGTGCATTCCACCGTCGGCACCTCGCAGGTGTCTTTTTGGAAGCGCATGTTCGCGTTTGCCGGGCCGGCCTACCTGGTCAGCGTGGGCTACATGGACCCCGGGAACTGGGCCACAGACCTGGAAGGCGGCGCGCGTTTCGGCTACTCGCTGCTCTGGGTGCTGGTGATGTCCAACGCCATGGCGGTGCTCTTGCAAACGCTCAGCGCGCGCCTCGGCATCGTGCGCGGCCGCGACCTGGCGCAGGCGTGCCGCGAGACCTATCCGAGGGCGGTCAACCTGGCGCTGTGGGCGCTCTGCGAAATCGCCGTGGCGGCGTGCGACCTAGCCGAGGTCATTGGCGCGGCCATCGGGCTCAACCTGCTGTTCCACATTCCCCTGCTGGCCGGAGTCCTGATCACATCCGCCGATACGCTACTGCTGCTCTGGTTCCAGAGCTTTGGCATCCGTACTATTGAAGCCGTGGTGCTCTCGCTAATCACCGTGATGGCGGCCTGCTTCTGCGTGGAAATTTTCTGGGCCAAACCCGCGATTGCCGAACTGCTTACCGGACTGGCCCCGCGCCTCAACCGGGACAGCTTGTACGTGGCCATCGGGATGATTGGCGCCACCGTGATGCCGCACAATCTCTACCTGCATTCGGCGCTGGTGCAGACACGGCAAATCGGCCTGACGGAAGCTGCCAAGCGGACGGCCTGCCGCTACAACTTCATCGATAGCCTGGTGGCGCTCAACGGCGCGCTGCTGGTCAACGCGGCCATCCTGGTGATGGCGGCCGCGGTGTTCTTCAAGCGCCACATCGTGGTGACGGAGATTCAGCAGGCTCACCTGCTGTTGGCCCCGCTGCTCGGCACCGGCGCGGCGGGCGTGCTCTTCGCCATCGCGCTGCTGGCCTCCGGACAATCGTCCACGCTCACCGGAACCATGGCGGGGCAGATCGTCATGGAGGGCTTTCTCAACTTCCGCATGCGGCCCTGGTTGCGCCGCCTGCTGACCCGCAGTATGGCGGTGGCGCCGGCCGCCTTCACCATCTGGTACGCCGGCGACAAGGCCACCTACCAGTTGCTGATCCTCAGCCAGGTGATTTTGAGCATGCAATTGCCCTTCGCCATAATCCCGCTAATCCACTTCACCAGCGACCGCCAGCGCATGGGCTCCTTCGCCAATAAGCTGTGGGTGCTGGTGCTGGCGTGGCTCACCGCCGTGGTCATCATCGTGCTAAATGTGCGCCTCGCGGGAATGGCGATCGCCGGCTGGCTGGCGGCGGCGGGCCAGTGGAAAACCGCCGTGTGGATCGCCGTGATCCCCGTCTCGGCGGGCTTCCTGCTGCTGCTGTTATGGGTTACGATGGAACCGCTGATGAGCCGGTGGACTGGCAAGTACGGACGGGCGCCGGTGGAACTGCCGGAGATGGCGGGCACGGAAATCGCCGCCCCTGTGTATCACCGGATCCTGGTGCCGCTGGACCATACGGCGCTCGACCGCCTGGCGGTCAGCCACGCCGCCGCCATGGGCAAACTATACGGAGCCGACATCTATCTGCTCCACGTGGAGGAAGGGGTGACCAGCCAGGTGTACGGGCAGGCGGCTTCCACGGCGGAGGTGGAATTGGGTGGGCAATACGTCGAACGCATCGCCAGATCCCTGCGCGATCAAGGAATTAGCGTGGTGACCGCGATCGCCCATTCGGTCTCGCCCACCAAGGAAATTTTGCGTTACGCCAAAGAGATCCACCCCGACCTGGTGATCATGGGCGCCCACGGCCACGGGGGACTGAAGGACCTGATCTTCGGCACCACCATCAGTCCGGTGAGGCATCATCTGAACGTGCCGATGCTGATTGTGCGCCCGGGCAAGAGCTGATCCGCCGCGGCCCGACGCCTGGGACAGGCTGTCCCTAAGCTGTGTCACAGAGGAACAGAGAAAAATCTAGCGACACCCTAAGTCACGTGATATCAATCGGATTAGCTGGCATGTCACGTGCTCTTAAGGCCTGCGTGAAGCGCTATCTCATTCTCGCGATGGTCGTGACCTCATGCGTCTTGCCGCTGCAGTGCGCCACCTTGGAACGGCTGTCACTCGACGACATGATCACCCGGAGTACCGCAGTGGTTCGCGGAAAGGTCACTGCCTCCTGGCCCGCCTTCACCGGTTCCGTCATTTATACCCACTATCAAATTCAAGTCAGCGAGCAGTTTAAGGGTACCCCGCGGAATTCCGTGGAAGTCATGGTGCCCGGCGGAACGGCCAAAGGACTGAGCCAGAATTTCTCCGGTTCGCCCGTGCTGAAGCAGGGTGACGAGTTCGTTTTCTTCCTATGGACCAGCAAGGGCGGAATCACCTGGATCACCGGCCTAACGCAGGGGCTGTTCTCGCTGGCGCCTGGCGACGCGGGCACGGACCGCATGGCTACGCGCGCCGCCAGCCGCGAGTTGATGCTGGATCACGAGACGTCGCGTCCGGTAAAGGACATCGCGCTCACCATGAGCGTCAGCGAACTGCGGTCGCGCATCGCCGCCACCCTGGCCGCGCAGGGCGGTGGGAAATGACGCGCACTACACACCTCGCCCGGCTCGCCGCCATCGCGCTCGCCGTGGTTGCTCCGGGGCAGGCGTATTACCACTACGTACACTATCTCACCGGCGGCCGCACCGGCCCGTTCACCATTCAGCAGGAAAAGTTCGACATCCCGGCCGGCGGCACGGTCAGCTTTTTTGTCAGCGACCAGGGTCCGGCTGTCTACGCCCCCGGCGACAGCTTCGGATCGCTGCTGGGCCAAGTGAAACAAGCGCTGGCGGCGTGGAATTCGGTGAGTTCGCCCAACCTGCGCGTGAAATTCGGCGGCCTTGAAACCGATGGACAGAGTTCCGCCGCGCCCGGCGGCGACGTGATTTTCCAGGATTTGCCCCCCGGCTTGCTCGGCGAAGGCAGCCCGACGCACATCGGTACAACTATCGTTCGCGGCACCGTGATCCTGGCCAGCAACACCAACAACGGCGCGGGGCCAAGCTACCTGGAAGCTTTCTTTACCACGGCAGTTCACGAAGTGGGCCACGCACTGGGTCTGCAACACACCTGGACTGGAAGCGCCATGTCGCAAGGCGTGCTGCGCAATACCTCGCGCGCCAAGCCCTTCGATTACGACGACGTGGCCGCCATCAACGTGCTCTACGGCGCGGCCGGATGGCAGAAGAACTTCAGCACCGTTACAGGTACCGTGCGCTTCGCCAACGGAGCCCCGGTTACGCTGGCTTCGGTGGTGGCACTCAGCCCCACGGGAGCCGCCGTCAGCAGCCTGAGCAATCCCGATGGCACGTACCGCATCGATGGCATTCCCGCCGGCAATTACGTCCTCTACGTACACCCCCTTCCGCCCGATGCCGTACCCGCGGATGGCAGTGGTCTGCGCCCGCCGCAGGATCATAACGGCGGGACGTTCCTGCCCAACGGCGTCTTCGGCACCGTATTCTACCCCAACACGCTCGATCCCAGCCAAGCTACACCGATCACCGCGGCCGCCGGCATCATCACCCCAAATCAAACCTTCGATTTCACCGTGCAATCGCGGATCTCGGTGCCGGCATACGACTTGATCACGTCGAGTTTTCTGGACCCGCACACCCGGTTGCCCCTGTATGATACATCGAGCGTGGCGGTGCCGGTTGAGGTGTGGCCCGCGATCGTCAACAACACGCTCTCCAGCCTATTCGTGAAGGTGGAAGCGAATTCGGGAGACACGCCGGTTCCGGAATCAGCCGCGATCCTGGGTGGCTTCGCTGTGGCGAGCGGCGATTATCTGCGGTCTTACATTGACGATAGGAGTGGCCGGCGGGCGCTAGCTATGTATTGGGGCATGCCGCCCTTCGCCGGCACCGGCCCGCGACACCTGGTATTGAACTACCACAATGACATTTACGTCCTGCCGCAGGCTGTCAACCTGGTGAAGCAACCGGCGCCCGCAATCGCGTCGGTAAATCCCAATTCCGACGGAAGCGTGACCGTCACCGGCAGCAACTTCGGCGGCGATAGCCTGGTCTACTTCGACGGCATCCCGGCGGTGCGCTCCGCCGCCTTGAGCGGCAACGAAGTGCAAGGCTCCCTGACCGTGCTACCGCCGGCGGGTACCGGCGGCCAGGTGGCGCAGGTCATCGTATATAACGGCGACGGACAGAATACCACCTTGGGCGCGTTGGGCAGCCTGCCGACTTACACTTATCCAAATCCAAACGCAGGCACACCGCAGATTCAATCCCTGAGCCTCACCTCGCTGCCCGCTGGCGCCACCGGAATGGTCGACGTCACCACCCAGAACACGGCCTTTGTGGATGGCCAGGTGACCATCGGCTTTGGCTCTGGCGACATCACCGTGCAACGCGTCTGGGTACTGGGCCCCACCCGCCTGCAGGCGAATATCTCGGTCGCCGCCAACGCCGTGGCAGGCGGTTCCGAAGTCAGCCTGATCTCCGGCTTCGAAGTGCTCTCGCAGGCCAATACGTTCCAGGTCTTGCCGAAAAACCCCAGCCTACCCGTGATCGGCGCCGTGGGCAACGCCAACGCCGCGCAACAGACCGTCTACCCTGGAGGATTTGCCTCCATCTACGGCGTGAATCTGGCGAACGTGCCCTCCAATGTGCAGGTGACGTTAGGAAATCAGCCCATGACGCTGCAGCCCGGCGGTGTGTTCCCCGGCCAGGTCAATTTCCTGATCCCAGCCAATTTTCCCGCTGGACCCGCCATTTTGCGGTTGAATAACGGCAACGTCGCGGCCAACCCGATCACAGTGCAGATCGATGTTCCGCCGCCCACCATCCAGAGTGTGACCAATGCCAGCGGCGTGCCTTATGACGCCACTCACCCCGCACTCTCGCAGGACGTGGTCACCGTCTACGTTTCCGGCCTGGACCAGACCGTACTCGCTGCTCCGGGGCGTTTGCAGGTGACCGTCAACGGCCAACCGATGCCCGTGCAGACCCCGACCCCGGCAGCCAATGGACAGACGCAG
>JANYJN010000030.1 GCA_025358475.1 Candidatus Solibacter sp. | reverse complement strand
GGCTTGGTCATCGATGCGATACGGAAGATGGCGTCCACGGTCATGGGCTTCTTGGCTTCAATATCCATCAGACCGTGCGCCTGGGAATGCACGATCTTGCCGTGCCGGGCCACCATGGTCACGGCGCCAGAGATTGCTCCCGCATCGATATGGCGCTGCACCGCCTGGTGAATCCTCTGCAAGCGCTGGGTCGACATGCCGGCATCCTCGGGTTTTCCCGAAGGCACCTGGCCGGCGGCCAACGGCAGCGCCAGTATGGCCGACAACAAGGCGCTTGACGCCAGGCGCCAGATCGTCGAATCGGTTCTTGTCATTGCTCTTCCCCTTTTTGACACCTGGAGCGCGCGTGCAATCAGGCTTTCTTGCCGCGCAGCTCAATCACATAGTAACTGCATGGCGTCGTCCTTGCATTGCGGACGCTGTGCATCTGGTTGGATCCTAAGAAAATTACCGAGCCCGCCTCGATAGTCTCTGTTTTGCCTTCCATGAATGTCTGTGTTTCCTTCCGGCTCCGTTAGTTCGAGCGGTGAACAAAAAAGAGTAACACGCTGAACCCTCTACCGGGGGCACACATCTTGCCTCATACAGGATGAGCCTGGAGGGGGTTTCTCACACAACGGGCGGTTTCTCGTACAAGTGAAGGTGCACCAAATGCAACTGGGGGCGAAGGCCGCCTCCCGTGGGTCGGCCGCGGATTCTTCAATGAGAAAATACTCACGGATTCGGATGGCCTCGAAGAATCGTCTTTCAAACGAGCATGCGCCTTGGACGGCCTTGTGCTAAAACAACAAGCATGGAATCTGCCGATTCATTGTGCGGCGCTGGGCGCCAGCACCACGGGGCGGTTGGACCATGACGTGCGGTTCGCGCAACGCTTCCAGCCGCTGGGCGCGGAAGAAATGGAGGCGCGGCGAAGGATCGCGGTGACCGCGGGGCCGGGCGGCCTGAAGGGGCCGGCGCTGGAATACTGGAAGCGCGATGCCAAAGGCGGGTAGGACCGAATCTTAGAAGGGAAAAAGAAGAATAAAATGGAAAAACAGGACAAAACCGCAGGCCGCCGCACCTTCTTGAAGGTGGGCGGTTCGGCCGCCGCCGGACTTTTAGGGCGTGCTGCCAACGCCCAGCAAACCAGCGGAGTGCCCGCACAGGCGCGGAAGCCCGCGGCTCTGCCGACGCGCAATTTGGGGCTGACTGGCTACAAAGTTGGAATATTCAGTCTGGGCGGCCAGGCTGCCCTGGAGCGCGCCAATAACCAGGCAATCGCGGTGCCCTTGGTGGAGCGGGCGCTGGATCTTGGAGTCAATTACATCGACACTTCTTCGATCTACGGCGGGCCGCAACGCTGGAGCGAGCGCTATGTCGGCGAGGTGATGCGGCGGCGGCGGACAGAGGCTTTTCTAGCCAGCAAGACCAAAGAGCGGACGCGCGATGGCTCGATGCGCATGCTGGAGGAGTCCCTGAAGCTGCTCCAAACGGACCATCTGGACCTCTGGCAGTTGCACGATATCGGCCTGGCCGAGGATGTGGAGGCGGTCTTCGCCAAGGGCGGCGCCATGGAAGCCCTGCGGCAGGCGCACGATCAGAAGATCGTCCGGCATTTGGGCATCACCGGCCATTTCCGGCCCGACGCGCTGGCCGAATGCATACGCCGGTTTCCGTTCGATACCATCCTCATGGCCTTGAACGCCGCGGATTCACACCACTTCAGTTTTACGGAAACGCTGCTGCCTCTGGCCGTGGAGAAGCGGATGGGGATTATCGGCATGAAGGTCCCGGGGCGCAGCCGGCTCCTGGCCAGTTGGACACCGCCACCCGTGGAGCTCCAGAAAAAGTCATGGGAAGGGGCGGTGATCGCCACCACGCCGGGTCCGTTTCTGATGCGCGAGGCCATGTACTATTCTCTTTCGTTGCCCGTCAGCACGGTGATCATTGGCTGCGATACCATCCACCAACTGGAAGAGAACGTGCAGCTCGCGTGTGAGTTCACGCCACTCAACGCGCATCAGATGAGCACTCTAGCCGCCAGGGCCGAGCCGGTTTCCAAGCAGGCGATGTTTTTCAAATTCGTAAGCAGGGGCTGACCTTAAGAAGGCCCCAGGGTGTAGACGAAAGTCCGTCTGTGTTGCAACCGGCAACTGGGGATTCCTCCCGAACCGGTCACTGTGCTTTAATCAGGGGTCAGCCACTGACGGCGCATGAAACTTCTCTCTTGGAACATCCAACACGGCGGCGGTACGCGCGACGTCCGAATTGTCAGCGCCATCGCCCAGCACAATCCCGACATCATCGCCCTCACGGAATACCGCGCCAGACCCGGCATGGCCCTGTGCCAGGCGTTCGGCGCCAATGGTTGGCCGCACATCGCCTCCAGCTGTCCCGCCGGCATCGATAATGGCATTTGCGTCCTCTCGCGAACGCCGTTACGGTGCGACCGGCCCTCCCCCGCGCCGCCGGAAAATGCCGTCCGCTGGCTGGATGTCGATCTGCCCGAAATGGGCTTCGGCTTCGGCGTGGTCCACATCCTCACCGCCCTGCCCGGCGCCAAGGAACCCGAAGGCGCCGCCAAAACCCGTTTCTGGGATGCCCTGCTGCAGGCCGCCGAAGCGCGCATTTCCGAACCCCTCCTCTTCCTCGGCGATTTCAACACCGGCACTCCGCTGATAGACGAGGCGGGAACCACCTTCGTGTGCGCCGAGCACTTCGGCCGCCTTTCGGCACTAGGCTGGATCGACGTGTGGCGCCACTTCCACGGC
>JANYJN010000012.1 GCA_025358475.1 Candidatus Solibacter sp. | reverse complement strand
CCACGCGCACTAAAGCGCTCGAAAAGCTCCACGCCATGGTGAACAAGATCGGCTATCCCGGCAAGTGGCGCGACTATAGCGCGCTACGCGTCCAGCCGGGCGATTTCGCCGGCAACGCGGAGCGCGCCATCGAGTTCGAATCCCGCCGGCAATTGACCAAGATCGGCAAACCGGTAGATCGCATGGAGTGGTTCGAAACGCCGCCCACCGTGGACGCCTATTACAACCCGCAGACCAATGACATGAACTTCCCGGCGGGCGTGTTGCAGCCGCCGCTGTTCGATCCCAAAATGGATGACGCGCCGAACTATGGCAATACCGGCGGCACCATCGGCCACGAATTGACACACGGCTTCGACGACGAAGGCCGCCAGTTCGACGCCAAAGGTAACTTGAAGGACTGGTGGACCAAGAAGGACGCCGATGAGTTCCTCAAGCGCGCCACCTGCATCTCGGACCAGTACTCGCAATACACCGTCGTGGACGAGGTCAAGATCAACGGCAAGCTGACGCTGGGCGAGGACGTGGCGGATCTCGGCGGCCTGATTCTGGCCTACAACGCATGGAAGAGCGCCACCGCGGCAAAGAAACTGGAACCTATCGGCGGCTTCACCCCGGAGCAGCGTTTCTTCATCGGCTTTGCGCAATGGGATTGCGGCGACGAGCGCCCCGAAAGCAAACGCGCCAGCGCCATCAACGACCCACATTCCCCCGCGGAGTATCGCATTAACGGCGTAGTTAGTAACATGCCGGAATTCGCCGAGGCCTTCTTATGCAAAGCGGGACAACCCATGGTGCGGCCGCAAGCCTGCCGGATCTGGTAGGACAGGCCCCCCGGCCTGTCTCTCCGAGCCAAGCTCGGAAGACAACATTAGGAGAATCCATGTCAGCCCTAGTCGATTTCACGCGGCGTAGTTTTCTGCTGGCCGCCGCAACGGCGCCGCTATTGCGCGGCCAATCGCGGTTGCGCCAAGTGTGGACCGCGCGCTGGATTGCCGTCCCCAATGCGCCCCGGACGGAGTACGGCGTCTACCACTTCCGCAAGACCTTCGAGTTGGCCGCCCGGCCCGAGCGCTTCCTGGTGCACGTCTCTGGCGATAACCGGTATCAGTTGTTCGTCAACGGGCAGCGCGCGGCGTGGGGTCCGGCGCGCGGCGATCTATTTCACTGGCGCTACGAAACGGTGGATATCGCGGGCTTCCTGCAAGCCGGCAGGAACCTGCTGGCGGCCGTAGTGTGGAACTTCGGCGAGCATGCGCCGGAGGCGCAGATCACCCTCGAAACGGGCTTCCTGTTGCAGGGCGATGGCCCAGCGGAACTTGTGGCCGATACCGGCCCCTCGTGGAAATGCGCGCGCAACCAGGCCTACGCGCCGGTAGAGACCACCAGCGCTGCGATGCGCGGGTATTGGGCCGCCGGTCCGGGCGACCGGGTGAACGCGGCGGCGCATCCCTGGGGGTGGGAGTCGCCGGCGTTTGACGATTCGGCGTGGACACCGGCGGCCGAGGTCGCGCCGGCGGCCGGCCGCGAGGCCCGCGACGTGCACTCCCGGTGGATGTTGGTGCCGCGCACCATTCCCATGATGGAAGAGCGCGCCGAGAAATCGCTCACCGTACGCCAGGGAAGCCTCGCCAACGCCGCCAATTCGAAAACCACCGTGCTGTTCGACCAGGGGTACCTGACCACGGCGTATCCCAGGCTGACCGTCTCGGGCGGCAAGGGCGCGGTGGTCCGCATGCGGTACGCGGAAGCCCTGTTCAAAGCGCCGTCCCGCGAGAAGGGGAATCGCAACGAGATCGAAGGCAAGGAGTTCATCGGCAACTGCGATGAGTTCGTCCTGGATGGCGGAGCGCACCGCGTCTTTCGCCCGTTGTGGTGGCGCACGTATCGCTATCTGCAACTGGAGATAGAAACCCGCGACGAACCCGTCATCGTGGAAGAGATCACCGCCACCGCCACGCGGTTCCCCTTCGTGCGCACCGCTAAGTTCGACGCCGGCGTGGGGGAGCTGAACCGGATCCTCGACGTGGGTTGGCGCACCGCGCGATTATGCGCCCACGAGACGTATATGGACTGCCCCTACTATGAGCAGTTGCAGTACGCCGGCGACACGCGTGTGCAATGTCTGGTCTCGCTGTTCCAAACCGGTGACGCGCGGCTGATGCGCAACGCCATCGACCTGCTCAACGACTCGCGGCAAAGCGACGGCTGTACCATGAGCCGCTATCCCACACGCACGGAGCAGTTCATCCCGGGCTTCGCGCTCTGGTGGGTCGGCATGGTGCACGATTACCACTGGTACGTGCCCGATGCCCCCTTCGTGCGCCGCATGTTGCCCGGCGTGCGCTCAGTGCTCAGCTTCTTCGAAGGCTATCAGAAGGAGAACGGGTCGCTCGGCACCCTGCCCTGGTGGCGTTACTTCGACTGGGTTCCGGAGTGGCCCAACGGCGATGCGCCGCAGGATGCCGATGGCGGCGCGGCCCTCTTCGATCTGCAACTGCTCATGGCCTTGCGTTGGGCCGCGGCGTTAGAGAAGGCGGCCGGCCTTCCCGAGTTGGCGCAGGTCTATAGCCAGCGGGAGCGCGTTCTGCGCGCCACCATTCGCTCGCTCTATTGGGATGCGGGGCGTGAGTTGTTCGCGGACACGCCATCGAAACAGCAGTTCTCGCAGCACACTAATACGATGGCTGTGCTGGCCGATGTCGTGTCCGGCGAGCAGGCGCGCGCCCTCATGCTGCGCACGCTCACCGCCCCCGGCCTGGCGCAGGGCGCGCTCTACTTCAAGTTCTACATGCACCAGGCGCTCGCCAAGGTGGGCGAAGGCGATCGTTACCTCGAACAGTTGGACGATTGGCGCGCCATGCTGGCAAACGGCTTGACCACGTTCGCCGAAGTGGTGGACCGTCCGGGCCGTCCGTCGCGGTCCGATTGCCACGCCTGGAGCGCGAGTCCGAATATCGAATTAATGCGCACCGTGCTTGGCGTGGATTCGGCCGCGCCGGGCTTCACACGTGTGATGGTGCGGCCCCACTTGGG
>JANYJN010000799.1 GCA_025358475.1 Candidatus Solibacter sp. | reverse complement strand
TACACCATGTCGAAAACGATGTCGGCGGGAATCTTGTCTTCGAAGAAGCACTCGTCGACGTGCGGGAACATGCCCAGCGGGGTGGCGTGGATCACGGCGTCGAAGTGGTGGGAATCGAGCTGTTCCTTGAGCAGCGTTTCGGCGCCGCAGACCTTGCCGAGGGCGCGGACGCGGTCGGCATTGCGGCCCACCAGGAAGATCTTGGCGCCGGCGTCGGAGAGGGCGCAAGCGGCGCTCCGGGCGGCGCCGCCGTTGCCGACGATCAGCACACTGGCGCCGGCGATTTTGAGCAGGCGCGCCAGCGGGCCGGTGACGCCGGCGGCATCGGTATTAGTGCCGCGCCACTTCCCGGCCTTGCGCCAGACGGTGTTCACGGCGCCGATACGGCGCGCCAGCGGATCCACCACGTCCAAATAGCGGATGATCTTCTGCTTGTGGGGAATGGTGACGCTGAAACCGGAGAGGGGAAGCTTGGCGGCCAGCGAGAAGAAATCGCGCAGGCATGCCGGGGAGACCAGAAACGGCAAATAGACGGCATCCACGCGTTTAGATTGAAACGCGCGGTTGTGCACGGCGGGCGAAATTGAGTGGCGCACAGGGTCTGCAATCACGCCGTAGATCTTGGCGGATTTGGCCAGCTTTTCGACACGATAGAGATGGCGCAGGAAGCGCGCGCTCACTTGCCCGGCGGCGGTGCCTTCGGCGTACATGGGGGCGGCATAAGTGTACACGCCGCCGAATACGGGTGAGAGCACGCGCGTGGGAAACCCAAGTTCGCCCATGGCCAGGACAATCAGGCGGTGCTTGGGCAGCGCTTTGGCGGCGGCGAGCACGCGCAAATTGTCGCTGGGCTTGCGCGCCGTAGTGACAATCTTATAAGCATCCGCCTGCACCTTCATGACCCGGTTGACCACCGTGTCCATGGGGGGCGTTGCTTCGAAATTGTGATAAGAGACGATGACGTAGGTGCGTCCGCGGATCTGGCCCAGACGGTCCTGCGCCACCTCGGCGGTTTCTATCTCGATATCGATGGCGTGCGCGCCATTGCGCACGGCAAGGTCCAGCACGGCAAGTTGCTCCTCGATACTGCCGTTGAACTTGCCGTGGTTCTGATGGCGCCGGCAGGTGGCCAGGAGGGTGCAATCCGGATACTGTTCGAGGAACTGCTGGATAGCCGCCGCGCCATCGCAGGGGCTACTCAGGTAATCCAGGCGGAATTCGAGGAACATTTCGCCAGCCTCGGCTTCGCGGCGGGCGTGCTCGAGCAGTGTTGGAACGTCTGGCAGGCCCAACGCGATGCATATACGGGGGAGCGACCTGGTCTGCGACATTGGGATCTTAAGAGACCTTCAGGATAACACTAGTAGTGCGGCGGGCCTTCCGCGCTGCTCAAGCGGCCGGAGATGCACGACACAGAAGTGTAGCAACACCCACACCCATCAGACCCGCGACCGTGAGGGAGCGTTGGAATTGCCGGGGAATCGCGCCCTCACGTTCGCGGGTCTGATGGGGGTAAGGCTCTACGCTAGGATTCTCGCGGTCGGCCGGCCGGAGGCGGGGTCAGTCTGGCCTTCCACTCATCCAGGATGGCGGCGGTGGAAGTGGTACCGATGCGGGTGCACCCGGCCTGATAAATTTCCAATACCTGGTCTAGGGTGCGGATGCCGCCGGCGGCTTTGACGCCGATTTCCTCGGGCAGGTGACGGCGCATCAGGGCGATGTCCGCCAGGGTGTAGCCGGACGGGGCAAAACCGGTGGAGGTCTTGACGAAATCGACTTCGGCGCGCTCACAGCAGCGGCAGGCGATGATCTTCAATTCGTCGGTGAGGTAGGCGTTTTCCAGGATGACTTTGAGCAGCGCGCCTTCCTTATGGCAGATTTCGGACATCTGGAGGAGTTCCGTTTGCACGTACTGAAACTCGCGGGAGAGCAGCTTGGAAATGGCGACGACCATGTCGATCTCGCGGGCGCCGCGGCGCAGCAGGTCGCGCGCTTCGTAGAGCTTGGTGGCGGTGTTCTGGGAGCCGTGCGGGAAGCCGCAGACGGCGCCTGGTTTGACGCTGCTGCCTTGGAGGGTACGGACGGCCAGATCGATGTCGCAAGGCCGCACGCTGGCACAGGCGATGTGGTACCGTTTGGCGAGTTCCAGCCCCTCGATTACCTGTTCATCAGTGAGTTCCGGTTTGACCAGCGGATGGTCGATGAGTTGGGCGAGAGCTTCGCAGCTGGTCAGCGGAAGCATCTTCACTTCCGGCGCTTGGCGGGGCTGCGCCCGGAAGCGGCCGGGGCTCCGCAGTTCAGGCCGAGCTTTTTGCGCTCATCGCACGCCTGTCCCGCCTGATCGGTCTTGGGGAACCGCCGCAGCACTTCCATGAATTCGTTGCCGCCTTCGGTCTTGTGCCCCGGCATCTTGACCAGCGCGCGACCCTTGTAGAGTAGTGCTTCGGCGGTCTTGGTATTATCCGGGTACTTCTCCAGCACCATGTCGAAATCCTTTACCGCGGCTTCGTAGTTGGACTGGACAAAGTGAACCATGGCGATGTAGAACTGCGCGTTGGGGGCGTAACCGGTGTTGCCGTAGTACTTCAAATAATCGGCGAACTCCTGAACGGCAAGATCGTACTTGCCGCTGACGTAGTCCTGGCGCGCCGCGTTGTACATGGTTTCGGCGGGCATGGGGGGCGCTTCGGAAGCGGCGGCGCGCTGGGATGGCTGGCCGGACTGAGCGGGCTGGCCGGGCTGCGACGGCGGGGGCGCCGCGGCGGGCTGCATCACTTTCATCGCGTTATTGAGATCTGTCAACTGGGCCTGCATACGGTTCATCAGCGCGGTAAGATCGCCCACCGCCTGGCCCAGCGTGTGCAGTTCGCCGCCCATCTCGTTGAGGTGGGTAGAGAGGACCACCACCGGGTTGCCGATCTTCTCGGTCTGGTCGCGCAGGTTTCTTTCGATGTTGCTGGTGATGACGGCCACGCCGGTACTGGCGCGGTTGGCGGCTTCGATGGACTGGCGCGCAAGCTCCGTGACGGCAGCAAACTTCTCGTCTTGAGACCGCTGGAGATCTTTGATCTGCTGCTGCAATTGGGCTACATCGCGCTGTAATTCCTGCATTTCCTTGCTGGCGGCGGGCGCGAGCATGGGGACCGCAAGCAAAAGGCAAACCAAAAAGCTTCGGGACTTCATGCAACTCTCCTGACCTAAGACGGAGCAGCGGTGAGGCTGCCCCGTCTTATGACAATGGACTCTGTCTCTATGCTACTGCGCGGGCACGAAGTGGACGCGCCGGTTTTTCTGCCAGCAGGATTCCACCTGCTCGGTGCACTGCGGATGTTCCTTGCCGTAGCTGATCGTCTTCAGCCGGTCGGCGGGAACGCCGAGTCCCTGGAGAAACTCCTTGGCGGCGCTGGCCCGGCGGTCGCCCAGTCCCGTGTTGTACTCGGCGGAGCCGCGTTCGTCGCAGTGGCCCTCAATGTTGATGGACGCATTGGGGAAATCGTTCAGAATGCTCTGCACCGCCGTAGCATTCCGCGTCAGAACGGCGCTGGCGTCGCCGCGAATATCGGTCTTATCGTAGTCGAAGTATGCGTCCTGGACGTCCGACGCCAGACGCTCGACCATGGTGGTGACCGGCGCCTGCGCCGGCGGCGGCGGGGGCGGCGGCGGCGCGGATACGTTGACCGTGGCCGAGCCGGTGATGGACCCACCCGGACCGGTGGCTGTCAGGGTATAGGTGGTGGAATCGCTCGGTGTCACGCGACTGCTGCCTGTGCTCTGCACCGTACCGATGCCCTGGTTGATGGATACGCTGGTGACGGCGCCGCTAACTTCCCAACGCAAGGTGGACGTCTGACCGCGCTGAATTGAGGTGGGCTCCGCCGTGAACTGCGCCACGGTGGGAGCGGCCGGCGGCGGCGGGGCTGGTTGGACCACCGGTGGCGGCGGCGGGGGAGGCGGCGGGGGCGCCACCTTCTTCTTACATCCTGCCGCGAACATCGCCAGCGAGAGCGCCAGACAGATTATAGAGTACTTCCGTTTGCTGAACATGAACATCGTCTCCTAAACTCGCTACCTCCCCCACACGGGTCTTTCATTCTGACCGAGTGAGGTCAACTGTTGCAACTGGGTTCCATCGGCCAGCATGGTGTAAACCTGGCTGGAACGGCCGCGCGTTTTGGCGAAAGCGATGTGGACGCCGTCGGGCGCCCAACTGGGATTCTCGTTCTTGCCATCGCCATGCGTCAACTGCACGTACTCCTTGGTTGCCACATTCATGGTGAATATGTTGAAAGCTCCGGTGGAGTATCCCTGGGTCCATGCAAAGGCGATGCGCTGGCCGTCGGGGTGCCACGACGCATTGGACGCCTCCCCGATACCGGGCGTCAACCGCTCAACGTCGGATCCATCCATACTCATCCGGTAAACCTGTTGCGGACCGGAGCGGCCCGAAGAAAACACGATATCGTTCCCGGTCTTCGGATTCACTTTTGGCTCCACTTCGATGGCACTGGAAGAAGAGATCGGTCGAAACCCCGTTCCGTCTAAATTCGCGGCGAAAATCCGGCAACACCTTCCCGTACCCGCCGATGACGCATAGACGACCTGTTTTCCGTCGGGCGTAAACGAGCCGGCTTGATTCACAGACGCGGCCTGATTGTAATAGCGCAAATCCCGGACCGGATCCACCGAAAAGACAAATATAGCAGGTTGCCCCTTCACCCAGCTAGTGAACGCAACTTTTGACCCGTCCGGCGAGACCATGGGATAGGTGGAGATATTGTTGAATCTGGTGATCTGGCGCTGATTCTTGCCATCGGGGTCCATCGCCCAGATTTCTTTATGGCCGGTACGGTCGCTGGTGAAATAGATGTGGGTGCCGTAGAGGGATTGACCGCCGAACAGGGTGAGGATGTCGGCCGCGAACTGGTGGGCTACCTTACGGGCGCCGGCTTCATCCACCGTCGCCAGGTATCGCTTGCCGATTAGTTGAGCGTTGGCGGTATCCTTGCTCAGATCGTAGACCCAGCCCTGCAGCACCAGCACCCCGTTCTGCGCGACGGTGTAGCCGAAGGCCAGGTAGTTGGCCTGTGCGGGCGGGCTGGACCAATCCTGCATCCAGCGGCCCCCGCCGGTGGGTGGAAGGGTGGGCTCCTGTGGTTTGCGTCCGCGGGTTGGCGCTGCGGCAACCGGCGCCGGCCTCTGGAAATCGGAGGGCTGCTGCGGGACGAAGCTGGGGAGCGATGTCTTGGCGACGATCTTGAAAAGGCCGGAGGCCTTGACGTCGGCGGAGAGCGTCTCATTGAAGGCCGGCATGAACTTCTGGGCGTCACCGGTCCCGCGGAAATCGGGTATCGCTATGGCCGGGATGCCGCCTTTGGTGACGATGATTCTGGCGTCCTGCGCCATGAGGACAAACAACGCTCCGGCCGACGCCACTACGAACCAGATGGGCTTTTTCATGCTTGGGCTCCTACCGTTTTAACTCGAAGACAAACTCAATGTCCGCATCATTCTTGGGAAACTGGGGTGGCAACGGGGGAAACGGCACGGCATCCATAATGGCGCGCTGCGCGGAGATATCCAGCGCGTTGACGCCGCTCTTTTGGGTGATGCGGATGCCGGTCACGCTGCCGTCCCGGTGGAGCGTGAACGTCACGCTTACCTGCGGCGCCGTACGCAGACGCGGATCGATCGTGGTGGTTTGCCAGTACTGCGCCACCCGGTTGCGCAGCAGGTCGGCATAAGCGCCGAACTGATTGCCGAACGGGGAATTGCTCCCGACGCCGACGCCGCCACCACCGGCCAACGCATAGTCCGGCGTACTGACACGCGTTCCCGACGTGCTGTAGAGCTGGTTGGGCAGATCTTTCTGTGAGGCGCGCCATTTGTCGGGAGGCGCGGCGGCGGGCGACGGCCGCGAGAACTTGGCATTGCGGCTGGGGATGGGAATGGCCTTGGGATCGGGCGCCGTTACTTTCGGCGCGGGCTTGCTCTTGGCGACCGGAACGGGTACGGCGGATTCCGTATCGGTGGCCACCGGATTTTTGGCGCCGGCATGCGAAGGCAGCGCGATGGTGGCAACGGGGTTGACGGTAACCGCGCCCATACGGCCGCCATTGGGGTCGCCCATGGAAATGGTGTTGCGACCCTGTACCCAGCCGACGCTGACGACCGTGGCGACCAGCAATCCGTGAAACGCCAGGGAGCCGAAGAAGGAAGGGGCGAGGCGTTCTGGTTGCTCGAGGATGTCGACGTGCGGCGACATTACTTCCCTTTACGGCCCCGGGAGGACGAATCCTCCGGTTGGGTGACCATGTTGACCTGGAAGCCGGCGGCTCCGAGTTCGGCGGTAACCTGCGCGATCGGGTCCCAAATGGTTTCCTTGTCGGCGCGCACGTAAACGCCCTTCGCCTTGCCGTATTTCCGCCGGATGGTGGCCGCGAGATCGTTGATGTTCACGTCGTCGGTGTTGAGCTTGATGATGGCATCCTTGGTGATGGTGACCACCGGCATCTCCTGGGCGCTCTCCTTGACGGTGCGCACCTTGGGGACGTCCACCTCAATGCCGAACTCCATGACGTGGGCGGTCAGCATGAAGATGATGAGCAGAACCAGGACGACATCCACGAACGGCGTGACGTTGATCTCCGAGATCGGGGCGCTCCCGCGCCTGCCCCCTCGGGATCCGCCGCCATTGGTAGAGAAGGCCATCGGCTACTCTCCGCCGAAAGTGCGCTCGGCCAGATTGAGGAACTCCAGCGAGAAATCGTCCATGCGGGCGCCCAGTTCGCGAATCAGGTAGCCGAAGTAGTTATAGAAGATGGCGGCGGGGATGGCGGCGAACAAGCCCACCGCGGTGGCAATCAGGGCTTCGGAAATGCCGGGAGCGACGGCCTTGAGGCTGGTGGAGCCCATCTGGCCGAGGTCCTGGAAAGCCCGGATGATGCCCATCACAGTGCCCATCAGGCCAATAAATGGGGTGACGGAGGCGGTGGTGGCCAGCCAGTTCATGTTGCGCTCCAGCTTGGCCAGTTCTTCGCTGACCCCCAGTTGCAGGGTGCGTTCCAGAGCGGTGCGGTTGGTGACGCTGCCGCGGGCCTTAACCTGGCGCTCCAGTTCCTCGTAGCCGAAATCGAAGACGGCCACCAGGGGCGAGGGGCGGAATTGCTCACTGACCACCATCACGGCTTCCATGCCGCTGGCCTTGCGGAAGGCGCGCAGGAAGCGTGAGTTCGCCTTGCCGGCGCCCCGCAGGGAGCCCAGTTTGGAGAAGATGATGGTCCAGGAATAGAGGGAAAAACAGATCAATATGACCAGCACGGCCATACCGGCCGGGCCGTTATGCTGGACCATTTCCCAAAGATCTGTTTGGAGGAGGAAGGCAACGGGGGTCTCGAAGAGCAATTCGTCTCCTAACTTCAAATCTAACATAGTGACGCCTCCGCGCCTCAAAAAGTCGGTGGGGTTCGATACGTCCGGAGCACGGCAGCGGCCGCCGCGAAAAAATCGTCTATGGCCGCCGATGAACGCGGATAAGCATGTCTTGGTCTTATCCGCGTTCATCGGCGTTCATCGGCGGCCATTTGTTTTTCCTCACGTTCTTAGAGAGCGGCCTTCGTTGGGCGGCGCATAAAGCCACCCTACTCGCTATAATCGGCATGGAATGCTGCTCGAACTCGTGGTGGAGAATTACGCGGTAGTGGAGCGGTTGCGCGTCCATTTTCACCCGGGGCTGAATCTGCTGACCGGGGAGACCGGGAGCGGAAAATCCATTGTGGTGGATGCGCTGGGGCTGCTGCTGGGCGGGCGGGCTTCGGCGGAGATGATTCGCACCGGGGAGGCGCGGGCCCGGGTCGCGGGGATATTTGAGGTGCGGGATCAAGCGGCCGTGCGGCGGCTGCTGGAACCGGCCGGGTTGGAGGTGGAGGACGGGGAACTGCTGATCGAGCGCGAGATTCTAGCGAGCGGAAAATCGCGGGCGTTCGTAGGCAGCCGTCCGGTAGCCGTGGCGCTCCTCAAGGATCTGGCGCCGTTGCTGGGGGAGATTCACGGACAACACGATCAGCAGCTCTTGTTCTTGAGCGAGGCGCAGCGTGACATGCTGGACGCGTTTGCGGGAAATCGCGAACTGCTGGATTCCGCGGCGCGGCTCTATCTGGAGTGGCGCGCGGCGGCGGCGGAGTTGGAGGAACTGGAGCGCAACGAGCAAGAGAAGCTGCGGCTGCTGGATTTGTGGACCTTCCAACGCAAGGAAATCGAGAGCGCCGCGCTCGGGCCGGACGAGGACACGCAACTGGAGAACGAGCGGCGGGTGCTGCAGAACGTACAGAAATTACAGGAGAGCGCGAGTGCGGCGTACGATGCGTTGTACGAGAGTCCGGAATCTGCCGTGGCGCTGGCGCACATCGCGGCCAAGCGGGTGGAGGAGTTGTACCGCATCGATGCCACGCTGGGAGGACTGCGCGAGCACCTGAAATCGGCCGAATTGAGCTTGCAGGAGGCGGCGTACGGGCTGCGCGACTATTTGTCCGCCTTGGAGGCGAATCCGGCGCGGTTGGAAGAGGTGGAGACCCGCCTCGAAGCCATCGCACGGCTCAAGCGGAAGTACGGGCAATCGATTGCCCAGATCCTGGCGTTTCTGGAGGAAGTGGCCGGACAGATTGCGGCTGTGGAGTCCGCCGGCGAGCGCATGGAGGCGCTGCGCAAGGA
>JANYJN010000796.1 GCA_025358475.1 Candidatus Solibacter sp. | reverse complement strand
TGCATTTGATCGCGGAAGAAATCGCCGCGATTGTAGACGTAGTAGCGGTCGCTCTGCTTGGTCACCGGGATGACGGGGCAGACCTGCGCGGCCACGAACTGGTCCTGGCTCTGGAGATACGCGATGCTGATCTGGGTCAGCGGCGTATTGACGTGAACGTCACCGGGAGTCGGCGTATACATGATGGTTCATTGCTCCTTTTCTGGTTGGCTCTACCGCTGGAGGATCAGCAGCACCGGGACGATGTCGCCCGCAGCGCCGGCCGCGGCAAGCGCCTTCGCCAGGATCTTGCCCGAGGATTGGGTGATCGCCTTGCCGTTGGCATCCGCCTCGAGCAGCGAGCCGTTGGCGAAGGACGCGCCCGCCATCACCCGGGCGATTTGACCGGTGAAGGACGCGAGGCCACAGGGGCGGCCCTGCGCGGCGGGACCGAGTGCGATGACGCCGTCCGACGCGAGGCCCGCGCCGACGACCGCCACCTGCCCGCTGGCGTTGATCGTCCCAAACAGAAACTGCTTCGTGGACAGGTCGGCGCTAGCCGGGACTGAAACCGTTTGCAGACTAACTTCGAAAGCCATGATCGATTGCTCCTTTTCGGTGGGATTGGCTCGCCGCCCTACATCGCCCGCGCGGGGGCGGATTTCTCAGCGAGGTACTGCTGGTACAACTCAGGGTGGAGTTTCATGGCCTCCACGTATGCCTGCGCAAACGGGATGTTGCGGCTCGCAGCAAGTTGCTGCGCGGCGGCGTTCAACTGCGCCTCCGCGCCGGTGGGACTGCCCTGCACGTGGGACTGCACCGCCGTGCGCTGGGACTCCTGTGCCTTGAGCGCCAGCAGGTGCTCGCGGACCTGGGCCACCGTCTTCCTGCTCGCGATCAGTTCCGCGACCAGTTCGGGATGGCCGGAGAGAGTGCAGAGCACCGCGATCTCTTCGTACTCCGCGCGCAGGCGGGTTTCGATGGCGGCTGCATCGACTACCGGTGCGGCGGATTGCGGGGCAGCCGGCGACTCTGCAGGTTTCGTTTCGGGAGCAGGCGCCGCAGTGGTCTGATTGGCGTCTGCCGTCTTTTCAACTTCCTTTGCCATAGTGGTTTCTCCTTCTGGGATTTGCGTTGCGGCAGACGCCGCCACGCGAGCTCGTTTTCGCGCCGTCGCCGCTTCGAGAACGGCATCCAACGCATCGTCAAAAGTGCCGACCTGATCCGCGAGGCCGGCGTTGATGGACTTTTCAGCGAAATACAGGCCCGCCTCGGTGTTCCGCACGAGTGCGGGCTTCATCCCTCGGTTGCGGGCCACAGCGCCGACGAACATTCCGTACAGCCGATCGATCTCCAGTTGCAATTCGTCCTTGGCCGAACTGGACAAGGCTTCGTGTGGATTGAAATCGTTCTTTCTGGCGCCCGCGAAAATCGCGGTGTATTTCCTGCCCGCTTTCTCATCGAAACCCGACTGATCCATGTGGAGCGCGATCACACCAATGCTGCCCACACCGCCGGTGCGGGTCACAAATAGCCGATCCGCGCTCGACGCGATGGCATAGGCGGCCGAGTACGCATCGTCGTCCGCGATGGCGTAAACCGGCTTCTGCGCCCGCGCGTTGTAGATCTCGTCCGCGAGGTCGAACAGGCCGCCGACCTCGCCACCCGGTGAGTCCACGTCGAGCAGGATGCCCTGGATGCGCGGGTCGCGCACCGCATCCTGGAAGTCCGCGCGGATGCTCTCGTACGACTGCATCCCCGAAACCGCGTCGAGCCAACTGGCCTTCTTAACCAGTGTTCCGGAGACGCCGAGCACTGCGATGCCGTCTGGTGTGACCAGATAGGGCTTCTGCCGGGAGGCAGCATCGTCCATGTCGTCGGGATCGTCCAAGTCATCCGGCGCCACTCGCGCCAGCACGGGCACGCCCAGTCCCTCGATCTCGATGTCTCCTGCGGGGAGGCCGAGGCGCGGGCCGATGGCCTGGAGGATCACGCTCAACTTCTGCGGTTGGATCAGCAGCGGAACGCCGAAGACCCTTCCCGCAAGGTGCGGGAGATAGTTCGCTTTCATTTCGTAGGCTCCTTCCGCTTGGGCTGCGAGTCGGCGGGCGCGTCACCGTTGTCACCTTCGTTCCCGGCATCGGTCTGGGTCGTGTCGAGCAGGTTGCTCGCCTGGCCGCGCGCATCGGTCTTCCGGGGATCGGAGTCCAGCACCAGGCCCAACTCGTCGGCGCGCTCGTTGTCGCGGGCAATCTGCCGGTCGACCTCTTCCTCATCCATGCCCATCTCGTTGATG
>JANYJN010000752.1 GCA_025358475.1 Candidatus Solibacter sp. | reverse complement strand
GGCATGGAAGTGATCATCGCCGCCGCCGGCGGTGCGGCCCATTTGGCCGGGGTCTGCGCGGCGCATACGCTGCTCCCGGTGCTGGGCGTGCCCATGGAAAGTGCCGCGCTGAAGGGCTTGGATTCGCTGCTTTCTACGGTGCAGATGCCGGCCGGAATACCGGTGGGGACGCTGTCCATCGGCGCCGCCGGGGCGCGCAATGCGGCGCTGCTGGCGGTTGCCATCCTGGCCAATAGCCGGCCCGAGTTGCGCCAGCGGCTGCGCGAATTCCGCGAGAAGCAGAGCGCCAAGGTGCTGGGCGAGACTCTTCCCTGAGCGGCGGAGCCGGGACCAGTCCGGCCGTGGATTTGACGCAGAGGCGCGGAAACGCGCAGCAGGACGCGGAGTAAGCTTTTTCCCAAAAATTCTCTCAATTTGCCGGCCCTAGACCCAATACTCTTCACTTAACAAACATTTCTATGATACTCTGTTCTAGAGCGCAGCCTCTCCTGGAGGTCACTCATGAACGAGGTGAGGGTGGAGTCAACCACTCTGCGGGCACTTGCGTACGACGGCGGCCGCGGAATTTTGCAGCTGGAGTTCTGTACCCGGGCTGTCTATCATTATTACGGCGTTCCTGCGGCGGTCTATGAAGCGTTGCTGGGCGCTCCTTCCAAAGGCAGCTACTTCAATCGGGTAATCCGGGGACGTTATCCCTATGCTTTGTGCGCCAGCACGCAAACCGGCTTGGCGGGGGAGGGCTGATGTCACGCACAGTGGCTTCATTACCCGCTGGCAGCCGCATTACCGACTACATCAGTCTGGGCGTGGTAGCCAAAACCTTTCCGCTGGAAAAGATTCGTGCGTCGTTGGCGGCGACGGAGAAAGAGAGCGTGCGCCAGCGCGACCTGCCGGCGCATGTGGTCGTGTATTACGTGATCGCGCTGGCGCTGTACATGCAGTCGTCGTATCGGGAAGTGCTGCGTTGTCTGCTGGAAGGAATCCAGTGGCTGGTGGAACCCGGGGCGGGAATCAATGTGGCTGGTAATTCAGGTATCTCGCAGGCGCGAACCAGACTGGGATGGGAGCCGGTGCGGCAACTGCACGATGAAGTGGTCAGGCCGGTCGCGGTGGCGGCGACAAAGGGCGCATGGTATCGAGCGTGGCGTCTGATCAGCATTGACGGCAGCACACTAGATGTCGCCGACGAGAAGGGCAACAACGAAGCGTTCGGGCGGCCGGGAACCAGCCGCGGCGAGAGCGCATATCCAAAGATCCGCTTCGTATCGCTGGTGGAGAACGGTACCCATGTCCTTTTCGGCAGCCGGATGGCGGACTACGCCACCAGCGAAATCGCCCTGGCAAAGACAGTATTACCCAGTCTCGGCAAGGGCATGTTGTGCCTGGCAGACCGCGGCTTTTTCGGGTTTGAGATGTGGAAGCAGGCGGCCGCTACGGATGCGGACCTGCTGTGGCGGGTCAGAAAAAACATCCATCTGCCCTGCGAAAAACGCCTGCCGGACGGATCTTATCTGAGTCGCATCTATCCGTCGCAGAAGGACCAGCGGCGCGGGCGCAATGGAATCGTAGTACGTGTGATCGAATACCGCCTGGAAGGAGTCGAAGGGGCGGAGCCGCTATACCGGCTGGCAACCACGATCCTCGACCACGAACTGGCTCCGGCCGCCGAACTGGCCGCGCTCTATCATGAGCGCTGGGAGATCGAAACCGCGTTCGACGAACTCAAGACTCATCTGCGGGGCGCGCATATCGTGCTCCGCAGTAAAACGCCGGATCTGGTACGGCAGGAGTTCTATGGTCTGTTGATGGCGCACTTTGCCGTGCGCGGCCTCATGCACGAAGCGGCAATGCGTGCCGATAAGGATCCCGACCGGCTGTCCTTCCTCCACGCCGTGCGCGTTGTCCGCCGTAAAATGGCCGCCTTCGGCGCTATTCCCCCCTCGGGGCCGAAAAGAGTTCCATAACACGGTGCTGGACGAGATCCTCGACGAGTCTGCCGCTTCCAGCCGCAATCGGCGCAATCCCCGAGGGGTCAAGCGGAAGATGAGTAACTTCCCCCTGCGCCGCGGCTTCAAGCGTTCGCCACTCAGCGACATTTCCGCAGCCATCAGGATCGTTAAGTGAAGAGTATTGGG
>JANYJN010000721.1 GCA_025358475.1 Candidatus Solibacter sp. | reverse complement strand
GGGAGCGGCTATCACGGCGACGGTGACCTACGGTCCGGCGACGGAGTTGAAGAGCGTGAGCATTTTCGATTACTGGAGTCCGGCAACGGCGGTGCAGCGGCTGCTATGCGGAACTGGGGTGGACCAGATGGAAATCCTGGTAAATGGGGATTACCATGAATTCCGCTTCAGCGGGAGTGCGAAGGACTTACTGGACAGCGCCACCTTCGAGGCGGGCGCGGCGCAATTGCAGAGCTTTCCGGCGGAGCCAGCGGTGGCGGAATTCGACTACTCGATTGTGCCGGGGAACATGGGGCAGGCGTGGTTGGGAACGGGGCCATCGAAGTTCTGCACGATCACGGCAGCGACGATCACCGTGAAGAACGCGCTGGACACGCGGGACAGGGAATTCGGAGTGAGCGGGGAGTGCTCCGGGGTGCGAGCGATTGCACCGGGAGAGCGCACGGTGACGGCGGCTCTGGACCTGTACACGCGGGACGACGATGCCACGACGGAACTGTACCAGGCGGCGCGGCAGCAATCGCCGATCAGCGTGATGTTTCAACTGGGCGAGGCCGAGGGGCAGTTGATGGGCGTGTATTTGAAAAGCGTGGTGCCGGAAGTACCGGAGTTCGACGACACGCAAAACCGTCTGCAATGGCGATTCCGGGCATCGCGGGCACAGGGGACCGCGGACGATGAAATTTCCGTGGCATTCGGATAAGGAAGAGGTGGCGGAAGAGGTGGCCGGGAGCGGTTACGCCAGCGAGTCGGCGGTGGAATCGCGGACGGTTCCGGGGGTGACGTTCACAATCGCGAAGATGTCCTTCGGGCGGCGAGTGGAATTGATGCGGCGGGTGCGGGAGCTGGCACGGAAGACGGAGTTTCTGGCGGCCAGCGAAGAGGCGGGCGAGCAGATGGACTCGGCGCTGCTGCACGCGGAAATCGAACGGCTCTACGTGATGTGGGGCGTGAAGGCGGTCTCGGGGCTGGCGGTGGATGGAAGTATCGCGGGCCCGGAACTGCTAGCGGAGGCCGGGCCCGAGGAATTATTCCGGGAGGCTTTAGCAGCGGTTCGCAGAGAGACCGGGTTAAGCGAAGAAGAACGAAAAAACTCCTAGTCGCCTTCCATTTTCAATTCTCCAACCAGGCCGGTTGGAAGTGCGACGCGTGCCGGAGGTCCGGCCTGGAGGTTCGGCGCCGGTGCGGGTGGCTGAAGTTGCCAAACGACGGCAGAGCTGCGCCGGTGTGGGCGCGGAAGACGGTGGCAACGGAGAGCTGCCCTAAGTCTTACATTACAGCGGAGAGCGAAGCGCTGGTGGAGGACTTCCTGGTGCGGCGACGGCTCGGGGGGATGAGCTTCGGGGAACTGAGCGCGCGGCAAGTGGAGGGATTCCTGATACTGGAGCAGGCGTTGGCGGCGGAAGCTCAGGCTGCGCGGCGAGAAGGGTAATCAGAGACATGGGTGCTCATGGGGCAGTGTTGGAGGGGGAGGCGATCACTTTGACGCGGAGAAGAATACGAAATAAGTAGAAGGTAAGGAGCAGGACTCCGGCGTGCCCCGGGCGGCGCGCGGAGAGAGCGGAGAACGCAGAGGAAGGAAGTCCGAGCTTCGCTCGGATTGGCAGGCTGAAGCCTGCCCCACCAAGGGCGTTTCCCCAGGAGGCTGGAAGGCTGCTCCACGGTCGCAGCTCAGCAAGTTGATACGCCGCACAATTGGGCTGGAATGTGAGGGATGAAAATGGCGAGCACAACACAGGAAGAGCTTTATCAGAGTTTTCTGACGGTATCGGGGCAGCAGACGTCGGCCCTGGGAAATGCCACCGCATTGCTGGCCGATGTGATCGCGCAGGTTAGCGAACAGCAGAGCAGCAACCCAGCACCGGTGGCGGCGAGCCAGACGCAGACTGAAACTCAGACAGCGTCGAACGGCAGCGGGAGCACGTCGGGAACGGTCGCAAAGACGTTGCTGGAGGCCCAACTCGGGCTGCCGCTACTGATCGCCGGGCTGGTGAAAGCTTTTAGTGGAGGAGGCACATCGACGCCCGCTCCGCTGGTGAAATACGCGCTGCCCGCAGCGGTGGATTTCCAGGCAGCGGAAAGCCAGGGGCAAGTGACTGGTCTGGATTACGACCAGATGGGAATGCCGCGGAGTTACGCGGCAGCGGGGCCGAGCGAAAGGGCGAATGGTGCGGCGAGTAGCACGGCGAGCGGCCCGGTGAATGGCAGCGGGAGTGGCGCGGCGCCGCAGATTACATTCAACGTGCAGGCGATGGATGCGCGCTCCTTCATGGACCGGAGCGGCGACATTGCGCTGGCAGTGCGGGACGCGATGCTCAATCTGAACTCGATCAACGATGTGGTAAACGATCTTTGATATGGCGACTTTCCCTAAATTGAAAACCAATGCGATCGCGCAGTATCCGATGGCGCGACGCGTGCAGTTCCAGAATCAGACAGTGCGTTTCGTGGATGGTAGCGAGCAACGTTACCGCGATTCGGCAGGGGCGCGGCTGCAGTGGGATATCCAGTTCAGCGAGCTGGACGAGGGTGAACTGGCAGCGGTTGAGGAATTCTTCCTGGCCAGACAGGGAGCATTCGGCAGTTTCTCCTTCACGGACCCATGGGATGGGCAGGTATACGAAAACTGCAGCGTGGCGGCGGACGACCTGGCATTGGCGACGGTGGCGGAAATGCGCGGGAGCACGAAGCTGACCGTGGTACGGAACATTTGAATTCCATGGCGACATATCCACAACTCGAAAGCGGTGCGCTGAGCCAATTCCCGGTCCGAAAGAGCCGGCGGGCGCGGACGGTGGTCAATCAAGCCGCCGATGGCAGCACGATCAAGCTGGCGGACCCGGCGGCGAAGGTTACGGAATGGGTGCTGACCTACGCGGATCTGAACGATCAGGAGGCGACGGCGCTGCTGAGGTTCTTCGCCGCTGCGGAAGGTAGGCTGAACGGGTTCACGTTTCTGGATCCGGCGGGCAATCTTCTGGCCTGGAGCGGCCAACTGGACCAGGCCATCTGGCAAAAGGATCCGCTACTCAGCCTGACCGGAGGGATCATCGATCCGCGGGGGAGCACCCAAGCGTGGCGGCTGAGCAACAGTGGGGGAGCGGAGCAAGCGGTGGGGCAGACGCTGGCGGCGCCTGGAGAATATCAGTACTGCCTGAGCGCCTACGTGCGGGCGGCGACGGCGACCAGTGTAGGGTTGACGGTAGGCAGCCGGGCGGCGCAACGGGTTGTGACAAAAGAGTGGGCGCGGATTGCCTGGACGTCGAACGGAGACGCACAGGCCACATCGGTGAGATTCGGGATCGAGATTGGGGCGGGCGATGTAGTGGAAGTGTACGGGCTTCAGGTGGAAGCGCAAACGGCGGCGTCGGGCTACAAGGCCAGCACGCTGGGCGGGGTCTACGAAGAGGCGCACCTGGGCGACGATGTGCTGACGATTACGAGTACCGACGCGAATCGCCATTCCTGCACGGTGAAGATCATTCATGCAAACCATCTTTGAGCTGAAAGAGCAAGCTGTCACGGACACTCCGCTGTTGCTGTTCGACTGCGTACTCTCCGACGGACGAACGGAGCACTGGAGTACGCACGCAGTGTCGGTGGGGGGAGTCGCCTACAGTGCGAGGTTACTGGGGCACAATGTATTCGAGCTTCAGGCATCGTCCGGTCAAGGGATAGACGGTGTGCCGAAGATCGCGCTAGTGCTGGCGAACGCGGATTCCCACTGTTCGGAGATCGAACGGGCGACCGGGTGGAAGGGTGCGCGGCTGACGGCCGGCCTGGTGTTCTACGATTTACGGAATGGTGTGCCCTTGACGGACGTGTCGGTGATATTCCAGGGGATCTGTAACCCGCCGGACGAGATTCTGGAAGCCACGTTCCGCATCACGGCGACAAATCGCATGAACCTTCAAAGGTTGTTGCTACCGCAGGTGCGGATTCAGCGGCGGTGCCCGTGGGAGTTCCCGAGCGACGAGGCGAAGCGCACGCAAGCGGTGGATGGCGGCGCCAGCGGGAAGTACTCGAGGTATTACCGCTGCGGCTACTCGCCTGGGGTGGCGGGCGGAACGGGTGCATTGGACGGCGGCGTGCCGTTTGCCGGGTGCGGCTATACGCGCACGGACTGCCAGGCGCGGGGCATGTTCCGCAACTTCGGGGGCATCGAGTTCGTTCCGGCCGAGATTTCGGTGAGGGCCTACGGAGCCAAGAGTTCACAGACTTCGGCGGTCTCAGTGAATGCCGCCCGGTACAACGATTTTGTCCCGATGATCTACGGCACGGCATGGTACAACCCGCCGGTGGTATTCGGGCGCAACGACGGCAACCTGACGCGCATGGAAGTGCTGCTGGGTTTGGGCGAGATTCAAGGAGTGCTGACGGTTCTGGTGAATGGCGTCGAGATTCCAGCGGGAGTATCCGGGACTAACATGACCGGGACGGGCTGGTACAACATGCCAACGCTGGGCACGCGATCGGGGGCCTTCGACCTGAATTTCCTGGATGGCAGCGGACAGCCGGCGGGAGACGCGTACGGCAGCATGGCGTACCTCTCGGTGGTGGTGCCGAACCGGATCAACAACGGAACGACTCTACCCAAGATCACGGTGCTGGTGCAAGGGCTGAAACTACCGGTATATGCAGCCGACGGAAGCTACATTGGCGAGCAGTTTTCGAGCAACACAGCATGGGTGCTGCTGGATGTCCTGCGGCGGGCGGGTTGGAGCCTGGAGGAAATCGACGTAACGAGCTTCGCGGCGGCGGCAGCGTATTGCGATGAAGGGATTGCGGCGCTGGATCTTTATGGCAACGCGATTCAGTTGCGGCGATTCCAGTGCAACCTGGTCTTGGAAACGCGCAGGGCGGCGGGCGACCTGGTGCGCGGGGTTCGCAACTCTTCGAGACTGATGTTGACGTACGGAGCGAACGGGTCGCTGGAATTGCGAGTGGAAAACTCAATGGCCCTGGAGATGCCGGCCAAGCCCGCGTGGTCCAACAGCGGGCAACCCCTCGAGGGCGGGTGGCCCAGCTACGAATTCGGCGATGGGAGCAACGGGTTTTCGGGCCTCATGCGGAAGCGCTCCGGCGAGCCGAGTTTTCGAGTCTATACGCGGAGCATCGCGGACACACCGAACCTGTTCACGGTGGAGTTTCAAGATTCGCTGAACGAATACCAACAGGATAGTTTTTCGCTGGTGGACGCCGACGACGTGTCGCGGAGCGGGCAGGAAGTGACGCAGACGCTAGCGGCGTTGGGGATCCCGAACTTCGACCAGGCGGCGAGGATATTGAAGCTGAATTTGGATCGTTCGGTGCGGGGTAATACGTACGTGGAGTTTGAGACGAGTGTGAAGTCATTCGGGATCCGGCCGGGAGACTTGATCACGGTAACGTATCTCAAGGAGGGGTTGAACCGGCAGGCATTCCGGGTACTGAAGATCGCACCGGGGCCTAACCACCGCACCTCCACGATTACGGGACAGATTCATGACGATTCGTGGTATGCCGATAGCAACGGGCAGGTCACGTCGGCGAGCGGCAGCCGGCGCCAGGGCAGCGCCGGCATCGGCGTTCCCCGTCCGTTGCTCGGCACAGTTCTGGATGCTGACGGCAACATCCAGTTCGGAGTCGAGGAATCGGCAACCACGGCGGGCGACGGCTCGGTGCAGACGAACCTACGGGTGGGGTTCGTGACGCCAGCCGCCGCCGCGGTGGCTGGGCCGGGAATCCCGCTGCTGAGTCTGGCGGCGACGCTGGGGCCCGGCGGATCGCTGCATAGCAGCCAGACGCTTTACTACGCGGTGTCCGGGGTGGACGGACCGGGAAATGAGAGCCCGCTTTCTTTCATCGTCCGGGCGGTCACTTTGAGCGACGGGAGCAGCGTGACGCTGGGCGGCTTGAGCTTTTCTCGAGACACCGTGAGCTTCGACGTTTATCGCGGTAGTACACCGGCGCAACTGTTCCGGATCGCTTCGAACCAGGCGATTGCCGCGCAATTCACGGATACGGGACTCAACAAGCAGTTGATC
>JANYJN010000681.1 GCA_025358475.1 Candidatus Solibacter sp. | reverse complement strand
GCTTCATTCCCCAAGGCTCCTGCACCACGACGGCTGAGGCAGGCGTGGTGCCAATTGCGCTGAAACCCGCCACTCCGGCGGCGGCGCCCAAAAAACTGCGGCGTGAGGTAGCGATCTTCATGGATCCGTTTCTCCTGTTGTCAAAAGTCAATTCTACTCCGCGGCGCGGTGTCTTGTGCTACTCGCGGCGCGAATGCCACCGGGCAAACGCCAAGAAAACGTTATGGCTAATCAAAACCGGAGTCGTCCCTTGATCCGGGAAGAGGAAGAAACCTACCCAGCGCAGGAGCGGACTGCTCCCTAGTAGCGGGAAAGCGGGGTAATGCCTGTGGAGCCAAGGGAGCAGGTCACCTGCATCGAGGTCGAGGGCCAATTGGCACACAGGAACCCACTGGCGCCGGCGAGGCGGCAGCCTTCATGGGGTGGCACGAACCGTGTAAATGGAGTTTTCGCACGGTTCTGTGAGCGGGCCGACTCGGCAAGTGGGTCATACCGCGAGCTGTCGCCCTCTCTCCTACTCTACCGGCCTAATCCTTCCTGGGTAGGCGACGGTGGCCTTGGGGGACGAAAGGGTGTGATAGGCTGGCAAAATAGAGGGACAATATGAAACGGAAAATCTTAGTAGTAGCCATCGCGGCCTTGGCCGGATTAAGCATGCAGGCGCAGGAGAAGAAGGGCGGCATTCTGCATCCGGAGTTGAAGGTGGAAACCGGCACGTGGGATCAGCCGGCGGCTGTGATCGGGGTGAAGCCCAGTCAGGCGTGGTCCAGCACTTCGGTCGCGGCCGGCGTAGACGGCAAGCCGGAGCCTGGAAAGGCGGTCACCGTAGTGGGCGAAATTGTGGACTTCTCGTGCTACATCCAGTTGGGAAAGCATGGGGAAAAGCATCGCGCGTGCGGGCAGAAATGCGTCAATAACGGCCAGCCCGTCGGGTTGCTGGGCAAAGACGGCGCGCTCTACATGCTGATGCCGGAAGAGCACGATCCCAGGCGCGATGGCGGGGTGGACGCCAAGGCATCGGCCGCCGAACACATGGGACATATCGTCACAGTCAACGGCACGGCGGCCAAGGTGGGCGGGTACAGCGCCATCTATGTACAGGGGCTGACGAAGTAAGGGAATAAAGGCACCTTAGAGCACCTGTACGATGGGCAGCAGAAAATCGTTTTTGCAGCACACGTGTGCAGAACAAGGAGGGCCCGATGTGCTCACTTCCCCACGGATCGGGCCGTGCTACCGTAGGTCGAAGACGAATGCCAAGCCGAGCCCTACGGCCGCGCATGCAGTCGCTGACAGTGTCCCGATGCGGCGCTTTACCTGGTTAAGGTCGAGAACTCGGACGTGGTCACAGAGGGCGACACTATTCACGAATACGTAGTTGGAGCCAACGGCGGTAATTAGCTCTTCGGCCGGAAGGAAAATCCGATAGGAGTTCGCCTTTTGGGTGCGCGTTGACATCGGAACCCCCACCGCGGTGTTCTTGTTTCGATTAACCAAGTCCCTCGAAACGATAATAAAAGGGCGCGGCTGGGACTGCTCTGAGCCGGATGTCACAAGTATGGCAGACTGCTCCGAATTGGACTCTCTTGGAGGGTCGTACATGTATATCCCTCCCCAAACCACATCCATCAGGCGAACTCGCTTTTCATGTCCCTGCCCGCTTCCGCAAGCAGGGCGGCATCCTCTTCGTCCCATTCAAGCGATTCAGCCTTGGGCTCGGGGAGTGGCACCACAATGTCCAACAGGCGCCGCGCTTGCGCATACGCGTTAACTGCTGAACGAAGCCCGTCAATAATCAATTCCAGGGGGTCTGGATAGATCGCCTTTTTGAGGCGCATCGAAGTCACCAAGCAGTGCAAATGGAACCTCGTGCGCATCGCGTGAAGAATAAAATTGCCCCCAATTTCAGACACGCTCGCCGCAGTCGACGCACTTACCTTTGGCGACGCCGGTAGTTGGGCAATTAGATCACTCGTTTTCCGCAACGTCCACGCGGTGAATATTGCTTGTTCTTGGACGGCCGAGCCGAACGCAGCACGTCCTCGTTCGCGCAGGTCGGCCTCTAATTCGCAGAAAAACTCTCTATTAATGCGTTCGATGACCTGCTGGGGAACAACGAACTTGAGAAGCGAGCCGAGCCCCAGGACTGCATTGAAATATTGTGGGAATGACTCGTCTCGCCAGAGAGCAAATTCGGCAGCGGACCGTTTCTCGATGGCCGAAAGAATGCAGTCCTCAAGCAGGCGATTGGTGGTTTTAATGAGAACTTCAATGTCCGAAGGCAATTGCCTTGCAGCGTCTTCGGAGATGGGGCCTGGAAGCGCTAGCCTGTCACGGACGTCAAACATGCCCCAGTCGCGCGATAGTGCCATTGCCTCGTTCATTCTAGTTGCGTGCCCCCTTAAAAAGTGGTGCTGGATGGGCCGGTCGTCGCCACAGGGCGAAATTTCCCTTGCTGGCGATCAGCCTCCTTCTGTTGTGCACCCGTAAGCGCCCCCCCTACCGCAAGGCCTTTTGAGCGCGGATTGCCTCCAGACTTTTCTTCAGTATGGCATTGGACGATACGAAGTGAGTTTAGATTCAAGATCCACAGGGCCGACCTCCGATATCCTCAATATTTCCACATATGAAGCACGCCTTGAAGTTTATAATGCGCTAAAAATGCGGCAAATAGCAAGAGATCTAACATACATTCGCCAAATTGTTTTTGCTTTGATCGCGCTATCCTACCTGAAGTTAACAAGAACCGTCCCTTTACTTTAGCAAAATGCTAGCCGCTCCCGTACTTGCCCATCGCCTGCCACCTTTCGACCAACCCAGACGCAAATTTCACCAGCTTGTGATATATCGGTCCATCTCAAGAAAGCTTTAGAGCGGATCCGGCCTGTCACGCCCCCTGGCGTGCCATTCTGGCACGGCATGGTCAAGTATACCCAAGTAACGAAGTGGCGCGGGTTTAGAGGTTCAATCGCGTGCTGGAAAACCGCTTGCGGCTCGGATTGGCGCTGCGATGCGCTGATCGGAGCCGCGCGAGATTCTACTCTAAGGGAATCGCACGACGGTGAAATTCCTCAGCGTGACCGTCTCCGCGGACTGCGCCGTCAGGGCCCGGAAATCCACCGTGATGCCGGCGGTATAGTCGTCGGTCGATTTGCCCAAGCCAGCGGCAAAGGCGAGCGACGTGCCCCACGACTGATGGTTCAACTGCGCGCCGGCGGCTGTCAGCGCGGCGTCGGCCCGGCCGGTGGCCTGCGCGTCGACTGCCGGCGCGTTGCGCGAGAGCACGGTGGTGGCGCCCCAAAGGACTGCAAAACCGAAGCCTCCCGCGGTGCCTGAATGGTCGAGGTCGAAGCGGATCTCCACGCGGTCTCCAGCGGTCAGAAATCCGGCTGGGATGGCGCAGGTCCCGATGCTTGCCAGCGTACTGGAATTGGTGGCCGCGCCGAGCCCGCTGCACAGCACCTGTGTAGTGGGATAAAGTTGCGGCGCGCCGGTGGCGTCCCCGGCCAGGCGGTAACTGGCCACCAGGGTGTCCCCGGGTTGCGGCGCCGCCGCCGGTACGAACAGTATTTGGTTGCCGGACAGGGTGAAGTCCTGGCCCGCGGCCTGCAACATGCCGTTGCGATAGACGGTCAGGCTGGCGGCGGGGCTGGGCACGCCGGACAGGGTGAAGGCGGTATTAAGGCCATCCACCAGGCCTGCCGGCGTGTCGCTATCCACGAAGTTGGGTTGGGTGCCGCCGCACGGTACCGACGAGCCATCCACGCGGACGCAATCGCCGGGGGTGCCGGTGACGGTCTCAATGGCGCCGGTGGGATTGACGTACGCCACGCGTCCGGCGGCATATCCGGGGCCCTTGAGCGGGCGCGCACCCAGGTCGCTGATCAGGCCAACGACGTCGGACTCCTGCACCGTGGCGCTGAGGGGGGCCAACCCCACGGCGCCTACCACCGAGACCCTGACATCGCGAATGCGCAACGGCTGCACGCTGGAAGGCACGGCCCAGGTCTCCTGGAACTGAACCAATCCGTCACTGTTATAGACCACCGTGTAAAAAGCGGACGGTGAGGCTGTTGTGGTGGGCACCAGTTGCAGTTGCAAGTTTCCGTTCACTACGGTAACGGTTGTGAACTGCTGGGCGATCGCCGAACGGTCGATGGCTTCAAAACTTTTCCAACTGATGGACAAGGTGCCGTTGAAACGCGTGCCGTCAGCTTTGTACAGCACGTCCTGAATAGTGGTGAGCGGTGGGGCGGCGAGCAACGATATCGCCAAGCACACGACCGCGAGAAACGAACGGGAAATCATGCTACCTCCGAAAAATGCAAAACCCGCACCGGGAATGGTGCGGGTCAGAATGGGGAACTCTCTTACCGCCTTCACTTTAGCGCGCAGCCGCCGATGCCAGATCTCCGCCAAGGCCAACCCAAAATGGCCAAGTACTAGCAAAAGAGGCAGTTACGGTCCGGATACTTTTTTCCGATCACGTGTGACCACGCAAGGTTTGAGCTACAATACTGGGTAGTAGATGCTGAAGCGACTCATCCTGTGGGAGTTCCCCCGTGCGAGCTGGCAGTACGATGTGATCGTCGCCATCATCCTCGCGTTCATCTTTCTCACGCCGCGCGACTGGTTCCGCGATCAGCCCCGCATTCCGCACGCCAGCAGTATCGCCTTACTACCGTCGGAACACGGGATGTCGGTCTTCTTTGTGGATGCGCAGTTGCTGTCGGGAATTCCCGAGAATCAGCGCGTCGCCAAGCTCACCGCGATTCTACAGTCCCGCATGAGCAACCGGAAGCTCTCTGTCACCCGGGTGGAGCCGATTCCGGATTCGGAAGGCGAACTGCAAGGGTATATGGCGTTTGCACGCCAGTGAGGGTACTCCGCCGCAGTCCGCTGAGCGTCTTCGAGGAGTTGGTTTGTCCATGACGTGGTTTCGTACTTTGTTCGTACCGCTGGGCACGCTGCTGGGTCTGGCAGCCGCGAGCTTGGGCGCTCGGCCGGCCGACCCGCTGCTGGACGCGGTGCTGGCGCGTCTGGACCAGGCGGCGATCAATTTCAAGGGAATCACCGCCGATATCCGTAAGCTGTCGCACACCGATGTAGTGAATGTGGACGACGTCGACTCCGGGACGATTGTGGTGAAACGGGTCAAGCCCCACGACACCCGCATCCGCGTCGATTTGACCAACCCCCGGCGGCAGACGGTGACTATCGGCGCCGGCAAAGTCCAGGTATTTTATCCGCAAACCAATGAAGCCCAGGAAGTAGACCTAGGCAAGAACCGCGGCATGGTGGATCAATTCATGCTTCTTGGGTTTGGGAGTAACTCCGGCGAGATAAGAAACGCCTACACGGTGACATTAGGAGGGGCGGATTCCATCAATGGCGAAAGGACTACCCGCATCATACTGGTGCCGAAAGACGCGGAGATCCTCGCCCGGGTCAAGAAGTGCGAGCTGTGGATTTCCGACAAGGGATGGACGGTGCAGCAGAAGTTCCACACCGGCGGTGGCGACTACGTGGTTTCGACGTACTCCGGTATGAAGTTAAACCCGATTATTGCCGATAGAGACTTGAAGCTGGAACTTCCCAAGGGCGTGAAATTCGGCAAGTTGAAATAGGCATGGAGAAGACGAAAACCAGTTCTTATCGTTTGGAGTACCTGGACTGGGTGCGCGGCCTGGGTGCCGTCATTATGCTGCAGGGGCACGTGTTCCACTCCTTTCTGCGGCCCGAACTGAAGACCACCGGGGCCTACACGTTGTCGCAGTTCCTGGGCGGAATGCCCCCGGCACTGTTTCTGTTTCTCACGGGCGTTACGCTGGCGTTCCTGATGGACAGCATCCAGCGCAAGGGTCTGGCGCCCGGCGAGCGGGTGCGGCAATCGCTGCGCCGCGCCGGCTATCTTTTCTTCCTGGCCTTCGCCTTCCGCCTGCAACTCTGGGTGTTCAGCGGGTTCCCCGCACCCTGGCAGGGCGTGCTCAAGGTGGATGTGCTGAACTGCATGGGACTCTCGATCGCCGCGTTCAGCGTGATGGCCCTCTTCGGGACGGCTGCACGCATTCGATTATGCGCCGTGCTTGGCCTGGGGATTGCCCTGCTGTCCCCGGTGATTTCCGGGATGGATTGGTCCGGGGTGCCGTGGATCGTCCGCAACTACATCGTCCCCGACTACAATTCCTTCGGTATCTTCCCCTGGGGCGCCTACCTGGCCTTTGGGGTGAGCGCCGGCTCGGTGATTCGCACTGTTCCGCGCGACGCCACCGGGCGCTGTATGAAGTGGGCGGCGGTGCTGGGCGGCGTGCTCATCCTGGTTTCCCAGTACATGGCCAACTCGCCGTTCACCATCTACGCCAAATCGGAGTTCTGGCTCAACAGTCCGGCGCAGGTGCTGACCAAGGTGGGTGTGCTGTTCCTGATAATTTCCTTCGCTTTCCTCTGGACGCGGTACAGCGCGGGCGCGGGGTGGAGCTGGATCCGGCAGTTCGGCGTCACGTCGCTGTTGGTGTACTGGGTGCACATCGAACTGGTATACGGCAACGCCTCGTGGTTGTTCAAGGACAACCTGACCGTCCCGGAGACCGTGTTCGCAGCCGTATTGGTGATCCTGCTGATGTTGGCGATTTCCACCATGAAGACCCACCGCGACAAGTGGCAGGCGGTGCTGTATAACCTGGGCTGGAGCGACGCGCGGCGCCCGGATTCCGCCGCGGGAGACTAAGTCCGGGAAGTGCGCGTAATTGTGCTTTTGCAGAAAACCCCTCCCTCACGGCCGGGGCTCTAATCAGAGGCCCGCGTGTCAGCGAGGGGTTCCCGGTAGCCTCGATTCTCGCGGTGAGAGGACTCAGTCCGAAAACTGCTTCTTAGGAAGCTGCGAAAGAATACGGCACCATGCTGGCCTGCGCGGCGTGGCGCGTCAGCCACGCCGCCGCCAGGCAAGCCGCCAGCGGCAGGGCGATGGCCCGCCGCGAAGATTCCACCTGTTCGTGTCATGTCCGTTTCATGTCCGTGTGATGGGCAATGAATCTTTAAGGTTAGCGGCGCACCATCCTCCCGCTATCCCGCGCACAGATGTTACAGTCAAATTGTGGCGTTTTCCCGCGTAATCTGGATCGTTCTCGACAGCGTTGGTATCGGCGAAATGCCCGATGCCGCGGACTGGGGCGACGCGGGTAGCGACACGCTGGGTAACATCGCCCGGATTCGCGGAATCAAGCTGCCAAACCTGGCGCGCCTCGGCCTGGGCAACATCAAGCCGCTCGCCGGTATCGGCCCCGCCGCCGCTCCGGCGGGAGCCTATGGTAAGTGCGCCCTGGCGTCGCCCGGCAAGGATACCACCACCGGCCACTGGGAAATGGCAGGCATCCACCTGGCGAAACCCTTCCCGCTCTACCCCCACGGCTTCCCGCCCGACGTCATGAGCGAGTTCGAACGCCGCACGGGCCGCCGCTCCCTCGGCAATAAGGCCGCCAGCGGCACCGAGATCCTCAAGGAACTCGGCGTAGAACACATGCGCACCGGGTCTCCCATCGTCTACACCTCCGCCGACAGCGTGTTCCAGATCGCCGCCCACGAGGAAGTGATCCCGCTTTGGGAACTGTACAAGATGTGCGAGACGGCGCGTGAGATTCTGCGCGGTCCCCACGAGGTGGGCCGCGTGATCGCACGCCCCTTCACCGGCGCGCCGGGCAGTTTCACGCGCACCTCCAATCGCCACGATTACGCCGTGGCGCCGCCTAAGGATATGCTGCTCGATCAGCTCCATGACCGCGGCGTGGGGGTGCATGGCGTCGGCAAAATCTTCGACATTTTTCTGGGCCGCGGCATTCAGGATTCCACCAAGACCAGGAACAACACCGAGGGCATGGCGCAGACCCTGGAAGCCATGCGGGAAACGGAGCGCGGCTTAATCTTCGTCAACCTGGTGGATTTCGACCAGAACTACGGCCACCGCAACGATGTGGAAGGCTACGGCGCCGCGCTCGAACAGTTCGACGCCTGGCTGCCGGAATTTGAAAGCCGGCTGGGAGACGGCGATCTGGCCATTCTCACCGCCGACCACGGCTGCGATCCCACGACGGCGTCCACCGATCACAGCCGCGAGTACGTGCCGCTGCTGGCGTTTGGCCCAAAGGTCCACGCCGGCGTCAATCTAGGGGTGCGCGGCACGCTCAGCGATATCGGGCAAACCGTCGCCGAAAACTTCGGCGCGCGGCTGGCGCAAGGGCAAAGTTTTTTAAAGGAAATCTTATGAGAATACCTATCATGTCGGGCAATTGGAAGATGTACAAGACGCCCGCGGAAACCACTGCATTCTTCGCGAAATTCCGGCCGCTGGTCGAGAAGTCCTCGCATTGTGAGATCGTGATCTGTCCTCCTTTCACGAATCTCGACGCGGCCGTCGCTGCCGTTAAAGGTTCGAACATTCGCGTGGGCGCGCAGAATATCGGCTGGGCCAAGGAAGGCGCCTTCACGGGCGAAATCTCCGGCCCCATGATTCTCGCCGTGGGCGCCAGCCACGCCATCATCGGCCACAGCGAACGGCGCCAGTATTTCAACGAGACCGATGAGACGGTCCTCAAACGCACCCAGGCGGCGCTGGAATTCGGCCTCACGCCCATCGTGTGCGTCGGCGAACTGCTGGCCGATCGCGAGAGCGGTCACACCGAGGCCGTGCTCGCCGCCCAGTTCCAGAAGGGCATCGCCGGACTTACCGAGCAGCAGTTCGCCAAAATCGTGATTGCCTACGAACCGGTCTGGGCCATTGGCACCGGCAAGACGGCGACGCCCGAGATCGCAGCCGACACCCACCGCGCCATCCGCGCTCAGGTGCGCGGCAAGTTCGGCAAGGATGCGGCGGATTCGGTGCGCATCCTTTATGGCGGCAGCGTCAAACCGGACAACGCCCGGATTCTGATGGCGCAGCCCGAAATCGACGGAGTCCTGGTAGGCGGCGCGGCGCTCGATCCGGTGTCGTTCGCGTCCATCGTCAACTTCTAGATTTGCGCGTGGCCCGGGGCTGCCCCTGGGCCATTGTCCACTTATGCCTGCCGACATCTACGATTGGATAGCGCAACTGAAATCCGATCAGTGGGTGCTGGATGTGGGCTCCGGTCCGGGGAGTTTCCCGCGCGCCGAATTCTCTTGCCGTTGGCTGGCACTGGACGACGACGCACGGGCGTTCACTACCAAGGTTCGATACAGCCGCGTCGCTGGCAAAGGCCATCAACTTCCCGTTCGCGACGGCAGCATCGATTTGCTGATTTGCCATCATTCACTGGAGCATCTGGCCCCCTTGGACGAGACGCTGGCCGAGATGGCGCGCGTCCTGAAACCGGGTGGCAAGTGTTATATCTCCGTGCCCAATGGTTACAGTCTGTGTGACGCCATCTATCGGCTGGTGTACTTAGGCGGCGGCCACGTCAACCGGTTCCGCAAAGATGAAGTGATCCGCCTCGTGGAACAACGCCTCAACGTTCGCCTGGTGGGATGGCACAAGCTCTATTCGTCCTTTGTGTACCTGCGCAAGCTGATGGCACTGCTGGATGCCCCGCACCCGGTGTTGCCGCGTCGCATGAGGATAATCGGGTGGTTTTCCCGGAGCGCGGCCGGCTTCGCGCAGCGGACGCTCTATGTGGGCACGCGGCTTCTGGACCGCTGGTGGCGCACGGACCTTTCGGTATACGGTTGGGCTTTCTTCTTCGAGAGAATACCGGCGCAGCCCGCGGTGGAACAATCGGGCTACCTCAATGTCTGTCTGTACTGTGGTACCGGCCAGGCCGCGGCGAGCGCCACGCGCAGCGGGTGGTTGAGTTGCCGTTGCCGGAATTGCGACCGGACTTACCCCTACTTCCGCCCGTTTCGGAATACGCTGTAGAGGCGGTTCCTTTCATCGACTACTATCCACCAGTTTCTTCGCGCGCCGCGACGATTTTCACGCGGCCCAGTCCGAAGGGCGAAAGATGGTAGCGCAGTGCGCCCGCAGTGGGAGAAAGACGGCTCAGCCCCGGGACGGGGCGGAAGAACGAATGCGGCGGTCCCTTCTTACGCCCCGTCCCGGGGCTGGCAAACGCGCCCGCCTGGTACCCACGGCTGTGCGCCGTGGGCTACTATCTTTCGCCCTTCGGGCTCTGCGCGCTTTCCGGGTTGGGAACCCGCCGCACATGAACGCAACCTCTTCACTGGTGCGCCGCCTTCTAGTTTCCGCCGCGTCCCCCGGTCGGAGCGCTGGCCGTAGGCGCATCGGTGCCACCGCGGACCGGCTGCGTAGCCGGCAGCGGTTTGCGGGGCAACTTCTCCGGCCGCACCGCCGTCAGGTACACCATCGACGCTTCAATCGCCGTCATCTGCAACACGTCCGTCGCCTGTATGCGGTCGTATGTGTCCATGTTGGTGTGGTGCGTGCGCGTCTCGTAGTCCATCTTGTCCTGGATGAACTGGAAGCCCGGCAGACCCACGCTGTCGAAGGCCTGGTGATCCGTGCCGCCCGTGTTGCGATTGGTGATGGTGGTCGCCCCCATGTCCTTGAACGGCTCCAGCCACTTCTCGAAAATGGGCCGGCACATTTCGTTGCCCTGCA
>JANYJN010000500.1 GCA_025358475.1 Candidatus Solibacter sp. | reverse complement strand
GAGGCGAGCGCAGTCCAGCTTTGTTGTGACCCTTCCTTCGTCCGAGCCGCATTCCGAGCACCAGCTTTCCGATAAACCACCGTTGCGCGACGATACGCGGTTTGCGGCGGGAAAGATTGCCGTCTTCCAATACGCCACGGTGCTGATCTTCCTGTTCCTGGTTTCCGGATTCTGGCGGCTACAGGTGCAGAATCCCGAATTCTATGGCGAGCGGGCGCAGCAGAACAGCATCAAATCCGTGCCTATTCCGGGGCCGCGCGGGCGCATTTTGGACCGCGACGGGCGCGTGATTGTGGATAACCACTCGTCGTTTAGCGTGCTGCTGGCCCGCGAATCCGCCAAAGACGAGCATTTGCGGTCCATCGCGCAGGGCCTGGACCTGGATTTCAACGACTTGGCGGCGCGCGTGCAGCGCGTGCGCAAGCAGCCGAAATACGTCAGCGTCACCATTAAGGACGAGCTTTCTCCGGCCGATCTTGCTTTCGTGGATTCGCACCACGATTTTTTCCCCGAACTGGTATTGATTCAGACGCCGCGCCGCCTCTATCCGCAGAATGGCATGCTGGCGCACGTGATCGGGTACACCGGCGAAATCAGCGAGCAGGATCTGGACGCGCCGGAGTACGCCAAATACAACCAGGGCGACGTAATCGGTAAGGTGGGCATCGAGAAGCAGTATAACGATTCGCTGATGGGCGTGGACGGGCAGCGCCAGGTGGTGGTGGACAATCGCGGCCAGGTGCGGCAGACGCTTGCCACCAAGAAGGCGGTGGAAGGCAAGGATTTGCAACTGACCATCGATCTGGATGTGCAGACGGTGGCGGAGTTGGCGATGCAAGGCAAGAGTGGCTCGGTGGTGGCGCTGGATCCGCGGTCGGGGGAGGTGCTCGCCATGGTCAGCCGGCCGACCTTCGACCCCAACAAATTCGCGGTGCGCATCAAGTCCAAGGACTGGCGCGAGATCCTGGAGAATCCCGAACACCCCATGCTGAACCGGGCGATTCAGGCGGAGCAGGCACCGGGATCCACGTTCAAGCCGATTGTGGCGCTGGCGGGCCTGTCCACTGGAACGGTGGACGACAAATGGACCACGCATTGTAGCGGCGGCGTGGCGCTCTACGGCCGGTACCAACACTGCTGGGTTCCGAAGGGGCACGGCACGCTCTCGATGCACAACGGCATCGTGCACTCCTGCGACGTCTACTTTTACACCTTGGGGAGCAAGTTGGGAATCGAGAATCTCGCGTTCTATGGAGATCTGGTGGGCTTTGGACAGACCACCGGAATCGACCTGCCGCACGAAAAGGGCGGGCTGATGCCGTCGGAAAAATGGAAACTGCGCTACTATCGCACCAAGTGGTACGCGGGCGAGACGCCATCGGTGGCTATCGGGCAGGGCGCGCTCACGGTGACGCCGCTGCAATTGGCGCGGGCCATCGGCGGCATCGCGGTGGGGGGCAAATGGTACCAGCCGCACATGGTGAAGAAACCGCTGGATCAGGTGAAAGTGGCTCAGTGGACTCTCAATCCGGAGCACGTCAAAACGGTGGTGGATGGCATGTACGGCGTGGTCAACGAAGGCGGCGGTACCGGGGTGCGCGCTGCCCTGCCGCACATCGAGGTATGCGGCAAGACGGGGACCTCGCAGTTGGCGTCCAACGACTATTTGAAGGCATCCGGCGCTGGCGAGGATATGCGGGACAACGCCTGGTTCGTAGGTTTTGCGCCACGGGACAACCCGGAAATCGTGGTGGTGGCGTTGTTCGAACACGGGGGCCACGGGCAATTTGCGGCGGCTATAGTCCGCGATGTAATCAAAGCGCACTTCGACAAAAAGGATCGCGTGACGCAGTTGCGGCAGAACCAGACGCGAACGGTGGCGGTTTTGGGCCTGGGACTGCCGGGCACGGCCGGGGTGGCGCTACCCGAATGAAGATGCCGTGGCGAAAGTTCACCTGTGAATCGCGAGAGCGCTCCCTAAGCCGGCGAAGCCGGAACCAAACAGGAAGTCGACCTCACCGCAGAGACGCAGAGATCAACGCAGAGAAAACGAGAAATAGTTTCGGCGAAAGGGGCAGGCTTCGTGCCTCCCTTGGCGGCGCGCAGAGGGAGTGGTCTCTCGAGTTCTAATCCCATGGCGAAATACCTCTCTCCCCGCGACATCGATTGGACCGTTCTGCTGATTGTGGTGCTCATCTGCGGGGTCGGCGTGCTGCAGATCTACAGCGCGACCCGCGACACGGATTACACTTCGGCCTGGTGGAAACAGATCGTTTACGTGGCCGGCGGCCTGCTTCTAATGTGGCTGATGATGGCTGTGGATTACCACAGCCTGCTGCATTATGTGCCGGCAATGTATATCGGCAGCGTGGTCTTGCTGTTAGTCACCTACTTCATGGGCGAGCGGGCGTACGGGTCAAGGCGCTGGATTCCCGTGGGATTCGGTGTTCACTTGCAGGTATCGGAATTCGTCAAGCTGGTGATAATATTGTTGGTAGCCCGCTATCTGACCGAATTGCGAACCGACGAATTGGAAATTCGGGAGATGCTGAAGTTGGCGGGCCTGGTGTTGGTTCCCACCGTGCTGGTTATGAAACAGCCGGATTTAGGGACCTCGCTGACGTACCTGGCAGTCCTGATCGTGTGTGCGTTTTTGGCGGGATTACGTTGGAAGTATGTGGCCATCATCGCCATTGTGACGGTGGTGGGGCTGCCCATCGGCTGGCAGTTCTTGAATGAGTACCAGAAAGGGCGGATCTATAGTTTCATGGACCCCGAGCGCGATCCGCAAGGCAAGGGATATCAGTTGATCCAATCGCAGATTGCGGTGGGCGCGGGAGGGATGTTCGGCAAGGGCGTGACCAAGGGAACGCAAACCCAGTTGCGGTTTTTGCCGGTGCCCCATAAGGACTTCATTTTTTCGGCCTTTGCCGAGGAGCATGGGTTCGTCGGGGTAACGATTTTGTTGTCGATGTTTTTTGTGCTGGTGATGCGCATCGTCCAGAATGCGCATACGGCGCCCGATCGGGTAGGGATGTACATTTGTATGGGGGTGGCAGCCCTGCTGCTGTTCCACATTCTAGTGAATGTGGGAATGGTGGCGGGACTCATGCCGGTGACCGGTATCCCGCTGCCCTTTATGAGTTTTGGGGGTTCCAGTATCTGGACGTTTTTCTTGGCATTGGGGCTGGTCAACAACGTCCGCCTCAGAAGGTTTGTGAATTAGCCCGGCGCGCCCGCAAGGGAGCGTTCGGAGAAAAGAGTATTCGGGAGCCTGTAAAGACCCCCGCGACATGGGCACGTAAGCGCGGAAACGCCGCGCGGAAACGCCCGTCGTGGGCAACAGGAGTGGTTCCCGGCCGAATGGTGTACGAGGAAATCGCTTCTCCACCTTCGGCCAGCGTGAGTTCGTAGCTGATGTACCGGGTTCGCCAATCGACCGGCGGGCCCCACGGCAACTTGCTGGCGCGGCCACTTCCTCGCGGGATCTTTGCATGCCCCGGGGAGGCAGTCGATGTCGAAAGAGTTAGTGATTTCAGCCACTCGCCACGAGACACGCGTGGCGGTGCTAGAAGACGATCAAGTCGTTGAGGTGTTTTATCAACGCGAAAACGAGTACTCCTTAGCGGGTTCCATCCATAAGGGTAGGGTCACGCGCGTGCTGCCAGGCATGCAGTCGGCGTTCGTCGATATCGGCCTCGGCCGCGACGCATTCCTTTACGTTTCGGACTTCTTCGAGGACAACGACGAATACGACAAGATTGTCACCTCGGTGGAGGAGAAAGTTCTGAAGCTGGACCGGACGCCCGCCGCGCTGGTGCAGGCGGTAGCCGTCGAGGCAGTGCCGGAGGCGGTGTCCACTCCTGTGGCGGCGGATGCGGTGGCGGAGCCCGTGGATGTTGTACCTCCCGCCCCTCTATCTCCGCCGGCGAGCGCCATGCAGGGCCCTCCGGGATTCCAGGGAAATCGGCGTCCCGACCGTGGTGGGGACCGTGGCCCCGACCGTAGTGGGGACCGTGGCGGCGATCAGGCCGGCGGCGACCGGCGGGGCCGGCGCTCGCGCCGTGGCCGTGGGCAACGCAGTGGCGGCGGTCCCAGCGGTGGACGCGGCTTGCCGGATGCCAAATACTATTCACCGCGGCCCGATGGGGAATCGCGTTACCAGCCGTCGCCCGCGGCCGGTATTCCAGAGGCGGCACCGCTCGAGGAAACGCTACCCCTGCCGCGCGTAATCTTCGACCCGAAGCAAGACGATTTCTTCGTGCTACCCGGCGAATCGCTCGCCAAATACACGGGTCGCGCCGAGGACGAGCCGGAAGAGCGGTTCACCATCGAGCCGGACAATTCCCTGAACGATCCCGCATCCCGCGAACTGCAGGCAGTCGGCGATGTGATGGCCGAAGCAGCTTACCGAACGGACCGCGACCTGGAAGGCGCTACCAAGAGAATGCTGGATGCCGCCGCCGAGGCAGAGGAGGCGGAAGAGCCGGTAGCGGCAGCGGCAGTGATCGCCGCGCCCGCGCGGGAAGCTGTCGCGGTGGCGCCCGCAGCAGTCGCCGCTCCCGAAGTTGTTACGCCGGAAGCCACACCTGAGCCAGTGGCGGCCGCACCCGCGGTGGCGGCAACGTCCCCGGCGCGCCAGCCGCAAGCGGAAGCGACACCGATGCAGATGGTCGCATTGGAAACTGGATTCGTCGCCATGGAAACGGATAGCCCCGCAGGCCACGAAGCCGAAGCCGCCCCCCAAGCAGCCGACGCCGCGGACACCGAAGCGGGCGCATACCAGGCGGCCGAGGGCGAAGACGAAGCCGAGGCCGATGCCGAAGGCGCCGAGTCGCCGGTGGATGGCGAATTGACCGAAGAAGGGGCAGCCGAGCCGGTGGTGGACGAGGAAGGGCCGGAACCGGCACGCATCCCCACCAGCCTGACCGCCACCCTGCGCGAACAGGGAGGACGGTATCCGCATCGCGTTTCGCGCCGCACCCGCCGCAAGGGACGGGGCGATCGCGGTCCCGCGCCGGAAGGGCAGCGGGGTCCACAGGGCGAACCGCGTCCGCTGGAGCAGGGCGCCAGTGAGCGCACCGTAGAGCGTCCGGAAAGCCGTCCCGAGGGCCGTCCCGAAAGCCGGCCCGAAAGCCGGCCCGAAAGCCGTCCCGAGGGCCGGCCGGATAGCCGTCCCAACGGCCGGCCGGAAAGCAGCACGGATTCTCGCGCCGACAAAGCCCCGCTGCCTTCCATCAGCGACCTGCTCAAGGAAGGGCAGGAAATCATCGTGCAGATCGCCAAGGAGCCGCTGGGGCAGAAGGGCGCGCGCATCACTTCTCACATTGCCCTGCCCGGCCGCTTCCTGGTATACATGCCCACGGTGGACCACATCGGCGTCTCGCGCAAGATTCCGAGCGACGAAGAGCGGCTCCGCCTGAAACGGATTTTGCAGGCCAACCGCACCGGAATTTCCGGCGGCTACATTGTGCGCACCGCCGGCGAGGGCAAGAGCGAGGAAGAGTTGCGCGCCGACATGATGTTCCTCTACAACTTGTGGCTGGACATGCGGCAGAAGGCCGAGCGGCGCCCGGCGCCAATGCTGATCCATCACGATCTCAACGTGGTGGAGCGCATTCTGCGCGACCAGTTGACCCCGGTCTACAAGAGCGTCTGGGTGGACAACGAGGAGGCTTATGAGAGCGTCCTCCGCTTCGTCCAGCGCTTCCAGCCCGCGCTGGTGAACCGCGTCAAGATGTACACGCGCGCCACGCCGATTTTCGACGAGTTCGGCATCACGGTGGAACTGGAAAAGGCGCTGCGCCCCAAGGTGTGGCTCAAATCGGGCGGGTATATCGTGATCAACCAGACCGAAGCTCTGGTGGCCATCGATATCAACACGGGCAAGTACGTGGGCAAGTCGAACCGCCTGGAAGATACGATCGTCAAGACCAACACGGATGCCATCAAGGAAATTGTGCGTCAGATCCGGCTGCGCGATCTGGGCGGCATCATCGTGGTGGATTTCATCGACATGGACGAGCGCAAGAATCGCCAGAAGGTGATGCAGGCGCTGGAAGAGTGCATGCGGGCCGACCGCGCGCCGTACAAGATCCTGCAGTTCAACGATTTCGGGCTGGTGGCGATCACCCGCAAGCGGGTTAAGCAGAGCCTGGAGCGCACCCTCTGCACGCCGTGCTCTTATTGCGAAGGCGCGGGATATGTGAAGAGCCCGCAGACGGTGGTGTCGGAAATCCTGGTGGAAGCGCAGAAGATCGCCCGCGCCGTGGATACCAAGGATGTGCTGCTGCGCGTCTCGCCCGAGGTGGCCAAGCTGCTCAAGAGCAATGCGAACACCTATTTGCAGGAGATCGAGGAGATTCTCTCCAAGCCGGTCATCGTGAAGAGCGATCCGCTGTTGCACCAGGAGAAGTTCGACCTGGCCTAGTGGAAACCGCGGCCAAGTAGGGTAATACGGAGAATGCGGTTCACAGGCGTAAACGCCTGCGCCACTTAAATAAGCCGCTGCGGCGTCACCTGCATAAATCGTGGGGCGGTCCCCTTGGGCGGCCCTCCGGTCCGCGGTCGACGCCCTCGCCGGCCTATTCGCACCCTGTGCGATGCTGACCCCATTGTGCCGGCAGCGGGACGGGGGCGTCCCGCGCGGACCAGGGGGTCCGCCCCACCAATCCGGCAGGATTCCATCTCTTGGGCCTAATTTAATAATTAATTGGCATTGGGCGTAAACGCCTGCGCCACCTGCGGCAATTCGCGTACATGCCAAGCGTGGCAGGCTGTAGCCTGAAATGCCCACCTGGGGGCCTCGCCTACTTGGCGAAGCTCACGCGGAAACCGGTGGAGATCAGCAGATCGTTGCGCTGCCGGCCCTGTACCGGGTTGCTGATGAAGCGATCGCTCGCCGTGACGTGCCAGCCCAGCCATTTCTTGAGCACCGTGCTACTGCCCACGTCGAAGTTGAGGCGGTAGCTCCCGATGTCGCTAAGATTGGTGAAGAGGCGCATCGACTGGGTGACGGACGTTCCCTTGGACACCCTAAAGGACAAGTTATCGCCGAAGTTGGCTTCGGCGGAATCGCGGTTCAGGCCCTTCATGAAGTTCTCCCGCTGGTAATCCAGGCCGGCATCGAAATCCAATTGGGTGCGTTTCGATTTCACCGCCTTGACACCCGCCCCGGCGCCGGCGACGAAGCGGAGGTTCAGGTCCTGAAAGCGGTCGTGTTCGTAATCGTTGAAGCCGGTGAGGAACAGGCGCGGCGAGACGTTGCGGTTGTACTTCCAGCCGCCGCGCACGGCGCTTGCGATGGTGCTGGTCAGGTTGTTGGCGCGCGCCGTGCTGTAGATCTGGTTGAAATAGAGCGTGATCTTGTCGGCGCGGGTGCTGCGTCCGGTCGTAAACGCGGTGGTGAGCATGTCGCTGCGGGCGTTGCCGCGAGCCAGGCTGAGGCCGATATCGAAATTACCGCTCCATAGTTCGAGGATGCCGGGATTTAGCAGACGTTCGAAGTTATGCTGCTCCCCGGCATCGCGTAACGCGGTCACCGCGGCCAGAGGCGCCGTCTTGGTCCCGGCACCCGCGGCGATCTGCAACTGGTCGCCCGCGGTCGCGATCTTGCCCTTGACGGTTTCCCCCGAGGGCAGCACCACGCTGAGTTCGGCATCGCTGCGGATGCTTTTCACGGCGGACCAGGGCATGGTCACTTGGCCGAGGAACTCGCTTTTGATGGTGAGTTTGCCGCCATCCTTCTTCACGATGGCGCCGGTGACGGTGTCCCCGTTGGTGAGCACCACCTGGTCGGCGGCGAGGGCAGCCCAGGAGAGCATCAGGAAAGGGGTGAGATAACGGAACAGTCGATTAGTCATGGCTACACGACCGGCGTCAGCGGCCTTCGTCGGAGTCCAGATGGCACTTTTTGTATTTCTTCCCGCTGCCACACCAGCAGGGTTCATTGCGGCCCAATTTGGGCTCGGCGCGTTGGAATGGCTCGTCCTCCACCAGGTCGAAGCCGTCCAGACAGACTTCGTAGATGGAGGGTTCCTCCGCCTCGGTGATCTCCTGCCGCGCCGCTTCGATTTCCGCGCGCAGGTTCTTCAACTCCTGGCGCGCCCCGCGCGAGAGCAGCGCGCCATATTTTGTCTCAATGGTGGCCGCCGCTTGGCTGCTTCCGCCATGCATGACGTACGCGCTGGTCAGCATGCTGACGATCACCAGGTCGCGCTCGTCCTTATCGAATTCGGCGAGGTTGTCAGCCAGGCTGAGTAGCACTTCGGAGCGCCCCGGGACGTCGGGCATGAGGCAGAGCTGCTGGGCGAGCGCGGCCAGATCGAGCGCTTCGGCGCCGATGGAAAGGCCGCGAATGACGTCGAGGGTCTCGGCCGGCCGCCGGCGGGCAATGCGCAGGAAGGCCCAACGCGCCGCGCCGCCCATGGTGTCATCCTCCAGGGGAACGAACCTGGCCAGAGCGCTCAGCGCGGCGGGGTCGCCGATCTCACCCAGCAGGGCGAGTGCGCGCACCACCAGGCCGTCGTCATCGTGCAGCAGATCTTCGCCGTAAGCGTTGAGGACGCCCAGCAACAGGGGAGCGCAATCGGCGCCACGCGCCAGTACGCGATCGATCAGCGAGGCGTCGATGGCATTGACGCCGGCCACGAAGAGTTCGTGCAGCAGGCGGTGCGGCTCCAGTTCGCGAGTGACGGCTTCGAATTCGGCGTCAGGTTCGGCAGCGAGCCCGGCGGGCGGGTCCGGCAGGCCGGTGGGGGGCCGGTTCGCCTCGGCCTCCGGATCGAAGTGCAGCTTCTTTACGCCTAGGGTCCCGTAGGCGGCGGCCAGTGGCCGGTCGGGGAGAACGCGTCCCAGCAGCAGGTATCCTTCGTGCGAGACGGGGTCGGCCTCGATGAAGCGGTGGGCGAGTTGCGCGGCAAGCGGGAGGTCGCCTTCCGTTTCGGCGGCTAAGGCGAGAAAACGGGTGGCCGCGGGGTCGTGTGGATCCACCGCCAGCGCTTGGCGGAAAGCTTCGGCATCACTGAGGGCGCCGGCGGCCATCTTGGCGGCAAGCTCGCTTCGAAATTCATGGACGGATTCTGGTGGGAAAATCATGGGTTGTGGGATGGGGTTGTGGGATGGAGCGCGCGCCTAATGCGCGCTGTATTGCTGCTGCGGCGGGTTCAGCGTGATATCGAGGGTTTTTTCCTCTTCCGTGACGGCGAAGGTCTGGCCAAACGTCTGGTAGCCTTTGGCAATCACCTGGACGAGAATTTTCCCCTGCGGAATCGACGGGATGCGGGCCTCACCCTCCTGGTTGCTGCGCAGCTCGAATGTGGTCCGGATGGCTTTGCCGAGTTTGACAACCGAGTGTCCCTGAACGAAGCGCACCACTACGCTGGCGTGGTCCACGGGCTTGCCGGCCTGATCCTTGAGGACGATATTGATCTTGGTCATGGGCGCGGCGGCCAGCGCGCTGGAGGCGAGAGCGGCGAGCAGAACGGCGGACACCATCAAGGTGCGACGAAAGCGATCCCGATTGCGCATACTCCGATTATAAACGCCCATCGGCGCCGCGGTGGTAGAATGGAAGCGTAGTACCTGCCAGACGCAACCATGTGGGGGCGCAACGGATTCGACGGGATTGAATCGTGGTGGGGAGGCGTGCCGGGTTCCGAGCTCCCGTAAAACGATCGGAAACTATAACTGCCAATACGCAGTTTGCATACGCTGCTTAAGTAATTAGGTAGCCGTTCCAGCCACTGAGCCCGCGCGGTGGTCAGCGAACGTCATTTTGCGGGATAGGCCAAGAGCTTCGGTCCGGAGCTGGCGGCTGAGAACCAATCGGGCTAGGCTTCCATCACCCTCGCCGGTCCAGAGGTGGCGGTCAAAAATCATGGGCCGGATACGCACGTAGTTCTCTTCATTGCGGGCTTTCTCGGACGGGGGTTCAACTCCCCCCGCCTCCACCACAATA
>JANYJN010000592.1 GCA_025358475.1 Candidatus Solibacter sp. | reverse complement strand
GCCGTACAGCGCGTCCGCCGTCGCCGCGCCGAAGCCCGAGATCAGGCCGGAAAGGCGTCCCTTGCGAAGCGTGCGCGAGGCGCACAGCACGTTCACCGGCCCAATCGGCACAGCAATCGCCAAACCAGCCATGAGGCCTTTGGACAGCAACCACAGGCCGATCAAATCGCCCTCCATCCTCATCAGCTTACCGCAAGTGGGGCGGCCAGGTGGGAAGTTGCGGCAAGCGGAATAACGGGTACGCACTTGACTGCACAAATCGTGGGGCAGACCCCCTGGTCCGCGGCCGACGCCCGCATCGGCCTGTTCGCACCCTGCATGCTGCTGACCCCAGTGTGCCGGCAGCGTGACGGGGGCGTCCCGCGCGGACCAGGGGGTCCGCCCCACCAATTAGGCAGTATTCCATCTCTTGGGCTCAATTAAGTGACATTCAGCAAGATTGCCTGCCCCAGGAGAAGGTCTAGCGGCACGGTTGCGAAACGGGTGGTTCGCTTCGCCATGCCGGCGGCAGGGAAAATCTCAAAACTTCCCGAACGGAATGGCGTCTAAGTTCGTCATAGACTAAAACGGCGGTGGCCGCGGTTCATCAGCTAATTGTGTGTCCGCGATACGTCGTTGTACCGAGAGCTGAATGGCGCGGAATCATATCCTCGATACCCTCTTTTACTGGAGGATCGCCTGTGTGGCGTGTACGCTACTGCCGGCATCGGAGCATCACGGCATGGTGAAGTTCGGGGGCCTGGCGGTCCCGGGCGCCACAGTGACCGCCACGCAAGGCGACAAGAAACTGGTGGCCATCACCGATCCGCGGGGCATATATGAATTTGCCGACCTGGCGGACGGGCTATGGAACCTGCAAGTGGAGATGCTCTGCTTCGCCACCCTAAAGAACGAAGTGGCCGTCGCGCCCCACGCGCCGAGCCCGGAGTGGGAACTGAAGCTGTTGCCGTTGGATGAGATCAAGGCAGCGGCGCCACTGCCAGCGCCACCGGCTGGCGCGGCGGGCGCAGCGGCCGCGACCACACCGGCGGCGACGGGGAGCGCCACGGCGGCCAGCCCGGCAGCGGCTACACCGCCCGCGAAGAAGGGATCCAAGGCGGAAAGGGCCGCCGCTGCAGCCGCCGCGGAGGAGGCCAACGCGCGGCCGGGTTTTCAGCGCGCCGATTTGAACGCATCCAATCTGAATGCGTCCAATCTGAACGCTTCGAGCGAACCGACGGCGGCGGATCCGGCAGCCTCGGGCATCGATGAAGCCACCCCAGGCGCGAGTGACGCCTTACTGGTGAACGGCAGCGTGAGCAACGGGGTGGAACGCAGAGCCATCGGTAACTTCCGCAAGGGATCGGGCTCGGCGTATCGCGGCGACCTGAGCTCGATTCTGGACAACTCGGTGCTCAACGCGCGCAGTTTCTCCATCACGGGCCAGGATACGCCCAAGCCGTTCTACAACCATCTGCGCTACGGCGGGACCTTCGGCGGCCCGCTGAGTATCCCGCACCTGTTCCGCACTAACAACGGAAACTTCTTCGTGGCTTACCAGGGCACGCGCAACCGCAACGCCAGCACGCAAACCAGCTTGATGCCGACGGTGGCGGAGCGCAGCGGCGATTTCTCGCAGACCTTGAACCCGATGGGAAAGCCGGTGCAGGTGATCGACCCGCTCTCGATCGACCCGCTCACAGGGAAGGGCACCCGCTTCCCCGGCAACGCGATTCCCGCGGAGCGGATCGCGCCCGAGGCCACGAAGCTGTTGAAGTTTTATCCGCAGCCCAATTTCAACCCGTCGGCGCGCTACAACTACCAGATCCCGCTGGTGGGCACGTCCAACGCGGACGCCCTACAGACGCGCATCAACAAGGCGATCAACCCGCGCAACTCGGTGAACGGCACCTTCGGCTACCAGCGCACGGGCGCGGAAAGCCCGAACCTCTTCCAGTTCGTGGACGGCAGCCATACGCTAGGGATGAACCTCAATGTGAGCTGGCGGCACACCTTCAACAAGGCGTTGTACGGCACGCTGGGCGCGCAGTACAGCCGCTACTCGGCGCGCAATACGCCGTACTGGGCCAACCGCCGTAATGTATCGGGCGAGGCGGGAATCGGCGGCAACAATCAGGAACCCGTGAACTGGGGGCCGCCCAGCCTCACGTTCAACAGCGGTTACGCGGCGCTGAGCGACGGGCAGGAAAGTTTCCTGCGCAATCAGACCAGCGCGCTTTCGTATTCGATGATGTGGCTGAAGCGTCCGCACAATATCACGATGGGCGGCGACATCCGGTGGATACAGCTTAATCAGCTTGGACAGCAGGATGCGCGCGGCAGCTTCGGCTTCACCGGCGCGGCCACCCAGAACACGGAACACGGCGTAGGCGTGGCCGGAACAGGCAGCGATTTCGCCGACTTTCTATTGGGGACTCCGGACACCAGCTCGATCGCCTACGGCAACGCCGACAAGTACTTTCGCTCGTCCTCCTACGACGCCTATTTCACCGACGATTGGCGGGTGAGCGCGGGCTTCACGCTGAACGCGGGCGCGCGCTGGGAGTATGCCAGCCCGATCATAGAGAAGTACGGCCGGCTGGTGAATCTGGATATCACGCCGGGCTTTGGGGCGCAGGCGCCGGTGCTGGGGCGCAGTCCCAGCGGGGCGCTGACCGGGCGGCAGTATCCGGATTCGCTGGTGCGTCCGGACAAGCATGGCATCCAACCGCGCGTCGGGCTCTCCTGGCGGCCGGTTTTCGGTTCGTCGCTTTTGATCCGCGCGGGCTACGGGGTGACTTACAACACGTCGGTCTACAATTCGATCGCCTTTCAGATGGCGCAGCAATCGCCGCTCTCTAGGAGCCTTGCCGTGCAGAACGGACCGCTCCATCCGCTGACGCTGGCCGACGGATTCAGTGCGACGGGGGGAACCAACACCTTCGCCATCGACCCCGACTTCCGCATTGGCTACGCGCAGAACTGGCGGGCATCGGCGCAGGTGGATCTGCCGGCGGCCATGGTGATGACGGCGACGTACATCGGCATCAAGGGCACGCGCGCGGTGCAGGTATTGCTGCCGAACACTTATCCCGCCGGCGCGGTGAATCCCTGCCCTTCGTGCCTGCCGGGGTATGCGTATATGACGTCGAACGGCAACTCGACGCGGGAGGCCGCGCAGATGCAGTTGCGGCGGCGGCTGCACAACGGGCTGACGGCGACGGCGCAGTACACCTACTCACAATCGTTCGACAACGCGGCGCTTGGCGGCCGGGGGCAAGGGAGCGGCGTGATCGCGCAGAACTGGCTGGACCTGAGCGCGGAGCGCGGTCCTTCGAATTTCGATCAGCGGCATTTGCTGACTTTGGTGACGCAGTATTCGTCGGGCGTGGGCGTACGCGGCGGCGCGCTGCTGCGCGGATGGATGGGCGCGGCGTTCAAAGGGTGGACGCTGATCAGCCAGATCAATACGGGCAGCGGGCTGCCGGCCAGTCCCAACTATGGCGTGGCGGTGGTGGGCACGGGAGTGACCGGGAGTATACGGCCGGACACGACGGGTATATCGGTGCGCGCGGCTCCGCCGGGACGGCACCTGAATCCGGCGGCGTTCGCCGCGCCCCAGGCAGGACAGTGGGGCACGGCGGGGAGGAATTCGATTGTGGGCCCCGCGCAGTTTTCGATGAACGCGTCGTTGGGGCGCACGTTCGCGGAGAACCTGGACCTACGGTTCGATTCCACAAACGCGTTGAATCACGTCACGTACCCAAGCTGGAACACGGTGGTGAGCAACTCGCAATTCGGCCTGCCGTCCACGGCCAATGCCATGCGCAGCCTGCAGGCGACCCTGCGGTGGAGGTTCTAGCATGAGGACAAGAAAATGGTCCATGGTGGGGCGGACCCCCTGGTCCGCGGCCGACGCCCCCGTCGGCCTGCCCGCGCCCTGCAAGATGCCGATGACGGTGGAGGTTCTAGCATGAAAGCAATTTCCACGGCACTGATTTTCGCGATGCTAGCCGCGGCGCAACAACCCGTGCAGACGCCCCAGACCACGGCCAACGGGACGGTCAAGTTCCAGGCCAACACGCAACTGGTGATTGAGACGGTGTCGGTGAAGGACAAGAGCGGCAAGCCGGTAGACGGGCTGACGGCCAAGGATTTCACGGTTACCGAAGACGGCGTGGCGCAGACCATCCGCTTCTGCGACTTCCAGAAACTGGACGATGCGCAGGGGGACTTCTCGAACCTGCTAGCCGGTCCGGCGGCGGGGACACCGGCAGCGCCCTTCGCAGCAGCGCCCGCCGCGCCCGCGATCGCGGTGCCAGGGGTGACGGCGCACCAGATCGCGCCGGAGCGTCCGGGTGATATAAGGTATCGCGACCGGCGGCTGATCGCGATGTACTTCGACATGAGCGCCATGCCGGTGCCGGACCAGGTCCGGGCCGAAGCAGCCGCGATGAAGTTCATCGGGAAGCAGATGTTGCCGGCGGATCTGATGGCGATCCTCTCGTTCAACGGGGCCTCGGTGCAGGTGCTGCAGGACTTCACGGACAAGAAAGACGACCTGGAGACGGTCATCAATAAGCTATTCGCGGTCGACGAAGGGCTGGGGATGACCACCAATGATGACAGCACGGCCGACACCGGCGCGGCGTTCGGCGAGGACGATAGCGAGTTCAACCTGTTCACCACGGACCGGCAGTTAGGGGCGTTGCAGACCGCGGTCAAGATGTTGGGACAGCTCAACGAGAAGAAGGTGCTGGTGTATTTCGCCAGCGGTCTGCAACTGAATGGGATCGACAACCAGGCGCAGTTCCAAGCGACCACCAACGCGGCCATCCGGGCGAACGTGTCGTTCTATCCGGTGGACGCGCGCGGGTTGGTGGCGCTCTCGCCGCTGGGGGAGGCGACGCACGGGTCGCCGGGCGGGATGGGCATGTACTCCGGGATGTCGGCGATGGCGAACACGAATAATTTCCAGAAGTCGCAGGACACGCTATATGCGTTGGCGGCGGATACGGGCGGCAAGGCGCTGCTGGGTAACAACGATCTGTCGCAGGGCGTGGTGCAGGCGCAGAAGGCGATTTCGAGTTACTACATCATCGGGTATTACTCGGCGAGCACGGCGATGGACGGGCGGTTCCGGCGGATCAAGATCACGCTCGCGGACGCGTCGCTGAAGCTGGATTACCGGCAAGGATATTATGCCGGCAAGGAGTTTAAGAAGTTCACGACCGTGGACAAAGAGCGGCAACTGATCGACGCGTTGATGCTGGGCGACCCAATCACGGAGCTGACCATCGCCATGGAAGTGAATTACTTCCAGTTAAACTCGGCGGAGTATTTCGTGCCGGTGGCGGCGAAGATACCGGGGAGCGAGCTGGCGCTGGCGCGGAAGGGCGGCGCGGAGCACACGCTGATCGATTTTATCGGCGAAGTGAAAGACGAGTACAACGTCACGGTGGCCAATGTGCGGGACAAGGTGAATATCAAGTTGACCGGGGCGACGGCGGCGCAACTGGCGAAGCAGCCGATTCAATACGACACCGGGTTCACGCTGCTGCCGGGAACTTACAGCTTGAAGTTTCTGGCGCGCGACGAAGAGACTGGGCGGATCGGCACTTATCTGAATAAGTTCGTGGTGCCTAACTTGAATAAGGAACAGAAACGGATTCCCATCAGTTCGGTGGTATTGAGCGGGCAGCGGGTGGACATGCGGGACGCGCTGTTCACGGCGGGCAAGGCTAAAACGCCGACGGTGAACCCGCTGATCCGAAACGGGCAGAAGCTGATCCCGAGCGTGACGCGGGTATTCAGCCGGAGCCGCGACCTGTATGTGTATTTGCAGGCCTATCAGCGGGGGGTGATGGCGATGCAGCCGCTGGTGGCCTTCGTGACGTTCTATAGGGGGCAGACGAAAGCGTTCGAGACGCCGCCGCTGCCGGTGACGGAAGGGATGGACCCGAAATCGAAGGCGGTGCCGCTGGGGTTCAGTCTGGCGCTGAATAAGTTACAGCCGGGGAGATACAACTGCCAGGTAACAGTGGTGGATACGACGGGGCAAAAGGCGGCGTTCTGGCAGGCTCCCGTGATGCTGGTGCAGTAGGGGCGGAGGTTTGCGCTTCGGTCGGATTAGACAGGGTCGAAGAACCATCCCCCGGAGCTTGGTGGGGCGGACCCCCTGGTCCGCGCGGGACGCCCTCGTCCCGCTGCCCCGGCAACGATATCAGCATCTTACAGGGTGCCAGCAGGCCGACGGGGGCGTCGGCCGCGGACCGGGGGGTCCGCCCCACCAAGCCAGCCGTTCTAGCGACAGTGCTCACGTTTTTCATGGGATTTCGCGGGCCGAAGGCCCATTCAAACAGGCCGGGAGGCCTGTCCGACTGTGGACACACTTATCCTCGGCAGGGTAGTCTTAGATTCGTTGCGGCGGCAGGGGCTTGCGGGTTCTTGCCGAGCGTATCCGGCCGCCAAGTGATCGAGAGGTGAACCACTTTTTGTTTGAGTCACTGGACCGGGATGAACACGGTTTGGGTCACCGATGAACCGCTCAGCAGCGTCACTTTCACGGGTTGGTCTCCCGCGCTCAAGCCCGCGGGGAGGATCGCGTTGATCTGGTAGATACCGGGGTTGACTATTCCGCAGAACAGCAACTGGGCCGCCTGTCCGCCGATGGTGACTTGCGCCAGAGGAGTCGAGATATCCCCACCCGTGTGAGCCAGCGGATAGGCGACGGTGGCCGCAATTTCCGGATTGAGAGGAGTGGTGGTGGGGCCAAAGCCGGTACCAAAGAGCACGATGGTGTCGCCGGCTTTGGCGGGCCGCGATTGCGCCGCACTGCCCAGCAGACCCGCCGGCGCGAGGTATTCGAAGCTGGTGGAGCTGTCCAGCACCGCGGCCGCGATGTAGCGACCTTGATTCTGCGGGAAGGTAAGAACCCCAGGTGAAGCCGGCGCCAGGACGGCGGTTGCCGGCACGCTGGAGCCAGCAGCGCTGGACACCACTACGGTGACGTTGCCGAGTGTGCTGGTGGCCGGGACCAGCGCGTTGATCTGGGTCGGGTTGACGAAACTGATTGGCGCGGGCCTGCCGTCGATTGCCACCGTCACCCCTGCCAGCGTCGTCGGGTAGACATTGCCGACCATGAAGTTGTCCCAGGTGGTGGCAGCCGATGCGAACTTAGTCCCCGTGATGGTGATCCAGGAGCCCGCCTCGGCGGTGGCGGCGCCGCTGGCCGCGTTGGTGACGCTGGTGACCGTCGGGACGTTGGCGGTGGACGAGGCGGCCGGGGTCAGCACATAGTCCGCCGCGTAGATATGGTCTCCGCGGGATGAGTTGTCCCCGTTGGCAGCATTGGCGGACACGTAAAAATGCACATTGCCGGAACTCCCCGTGGGAGGCATCCACTGCGCCGCGATCGTGTTGGAGAGAGAGGGCTGAGTGTGCTCCAGCCATTGAATGCCGGTATCCGCGCAACCTTCGGGGGGTTGCACGGCGTTGTTCGAACAGAGGACCTTCTGGTTCTGGCCCGCGGTGAAGGCGCCAGCCTGTTGAGTGGACGGGCCGCTCTCCAGCCTGGCGGATATCTGAAAGCCATAAGTGGCAGCTACGGCGTCGTTAATTACGACACTAATGTTCTGGACCTGACCAGCGGTGTAAGTCAGGCCGCTTGGGAATACCAGCCGGACGCTTCCGCCTCCGCCGTTGAGGGGAGAGCCGCCGTGGCATTGCGCACAGGCAACCCCTGGCTTGTCGCCCGGGGCGGAGGTAAAGCCACGCGGGGGCCCGAACGGGAAGCCCCATGCAGCGACCGAGCTGAGGGTGGCGATTAGTACTGGGACAATCGTCTTAACTGTCGAATTCACCTTTATCTCCTTTACGGCGTGCCGGCCCTGCTAACCGAGGCCCGACAGAAGCGATTATCGCCGGACCGTCCGATCCAATACGTCGTCGAACTGTAAAGGTTCTGTGAATAGTAGGAGCCGCGCGGAGACGTGATGAGGAATTTATGATTACCGCAGATGGACGGTCACGGCGGAGGGGGAGACGTCGAGGCGGTCGATGCGGTGGCCCAGAGCGAAGGGCCTGCCGATGATGGCGTCGGGGTACATGGGAATGAAGAAATTCTGGATCAGGAAGTCGAGGGTGCGGCCATCGATGGTAATACCGGAGATCTGCACGCTCTCGATATCGACGGTGGCTTGGCCGGCGGAGGAGCGTAGGCGGGCGGTGACAGTGACGGGGTGCTCGCCGTCAAGGAGCTTCGACATGAGCCAGCCGGGTTGGCGGCCGGCGGAACGTTCCAACCTGCCGAAATCGATGAGGGCGGCGCCGGTGGCGAGGTCGCGGGCCGATGCGCGCAACCGGGGATCGCGGACGCCGGCGGGCACTTCCCTGGCGGCCCAGGCGCTAAGTTCGGGGTAGGTGAGGACGACGCGCGCGCCCGGGGGCAAACTGCCGGCTTCGATGGAGTCGAACTTCTGTTTGGCCGAGGCGTAGTCGTTATAGGAGGCGCCGGCGAACGAGGCGGCGACAAACAGAATCGAAATAGCCCACAATCTGCGGCGCACGATAAGTTGGACGCTGGTAGAAAGACTAGGGTTGCCGGGAATAGCGCAAAACAACCCACACGTTGTGGAAAAATCCCCAGCCGGGATGTCCGTGGCGGGCAGGCGCAGACGGGAGAGGCCAGGGTTTGGGTTTAAATCCAGCGGGTCCGGCCGAATGGGGCGGACCAGTGGCAACGGTGGTCGGCTTGCTCGTACGAGTTTGGAGTTTCTTATGCCCATATCGTTAATGACTCTGGCGGTGGTGCTTTTGGTCGGGGTGGCGGTTTGGCGGTTAGGTGGCGCCTGGTGGAAGTACCGGGGACAGCGTGTCATCACGTGCCCGGAAAGCCAGCGTCCGGCCGGTGTGGTGGTGGACGCGGCGCACGCGGCAGTTAGCGGGTTCGGCAAGGTTCCGGAGTTGCGGCTGAGCGAGTGTACGCGCTGGCCGGAAAACGCGGGATGCGGGCAGGAATGCCTGAGCGAGGTGCGGGAAGCCGGGGCGGATTGCCTGGTGCGCAACATCATCGCCAAATGGTACCGCGACAAGGACTGCGCCGCCTGCGGGAAGCCAATCGGGGAAATCGACTGGACCGGGAGCCATCCCGCGCTACTGGTCGCCGACCAGGTAAGTGTGGAGTGGAGCCAGGTTCCCGCCGATGAGTTACTGGGGACGCTCGCGGCCGCGTTGCCGATCTGCTTCACCTGCCACACGGCGAATAGGCTGGTCCATGAGCACCCTGAATTGGTGACCGACCGGCACCGCGCTGGCCATTGATATAGCATAACGGGGTCTTTTCATTGAAGCTGGTTTTGTTTTGCCTCCTGGCGGGCGTTGTTCCCGGCTGGAACGAAACGCGGGTGGCTACTTTCGCCCCCATCACACTGTACACGCAGTTCCAGCAGGCACCGCCGGCGGGCGTGCAGCAAGCACTTCAGGAAGAAGTGGAAGCGATCATGGCGCCCATCGGACTTCGTTTCGAGTGGCGGGACCTAGGCAAAACGGGTGGACACGAAGTTTTTGCGGAGTTAGCGGTGGTCACGTTTAAGGGGCGGTGCGACGCCGCGGACCTGACGTCGCGCAGCCGCTTTGAAGGAGCGCTGGGCTGGACCCATGTGAGCGACGGACTGATTCTGCCGTTCACGGACATCAACTGCGACCGGGTTCGGCAGCTCACGCAATCGGGGTTGCTGGTGTTCCGGGCGGAGGATCGGGCAGCCAACTACGGGCGTGCGCTGGGCCGCGTTCTGGCCCACGAGCTTTACCATATCTTCGCCAACACGACGCGGCACGGGTCGATAGGTGTGGCGAAGGAAAGCTACAACATGCAGGATCTGCTGGCGGACGATTTCCAGTTCCAGGCCAAGGAATCGCGGATGCTGCAGGCGAATCGGCAAGGAGCCGCGGTGGAGAGCATGGCCGGGACTCTGGATTAGGGCACAGGGCGGAAAACGTCCGGCTTGCACTGGGATGGACCGGCGAGTGGGCTTGGTGGAGCGGACCCCCTGGGCGGACCCCAGGGCGGACCCCCTGGTCCGCGCGGGACGCCCTCGTCCCGCTGCTCCGGCAACGATATCAGCATCTTGCAGGGTGCCAGTAGGCCGACGGGGGCGT
>JANYJN010000546.1 GCA_025358475.1 Candidatus Solibacter sp. | reverse complement strand
GCGCACCCCCTGGTACGGCGGGCCGACTCTCCTGGAGCACCTGGAGACCGTGCCCATCGCCCGCGACATCAATCTCACCGATCTGCGCTTCCCCGTGCAGTACGTCATCCGTCCCAACCTGGACTACCGCGGCTTCGCTGGCCAACTTGCCTCGGGCGTAGTGCATACTGGCGACGCCATCACCGTGCTGCCCGGCGGCCGCACCAGCCGCGTGAAATCCATCGTCACCTGGGAGGGCGCGCTCGATGAGGCGTTCGCCCCCATGTCCGTCACCCTCTGCCTGGAGGACGAGATCGATGTCAGCCGCGGCAATATGCTGGCCCTGCCCGGCAACCTGCCGCACGTGTCCCGCCGCTTCGACGCCACCGTGGTGTGGATGAATCAGAAGCCGCTGGAGCCTAACCGCTCTTACCTGATCAAACACACCACCCAGGTCACCCAAGCCCGCGTGAGCCAAATCCGCTACCGCATCGACGTCAACACGCTGGAACACCAGCCGGCGCGCACGTTGGAACTCAACGCCATCGGCGTGGTCGCCGTGGAAGCCCAACTCCCCCTGCTCTTCGACCCCTACCGGAAGAACCGCTTCACCGGCAGTTTCATCCTGATCGACCCTCTCACCAACGAAACCATGGGCGCCGGCATGATCCTCCAGGCGGAAGCTTTCAGCGGCGCCGTTGGACGCGTGACCGATGCCGAGCGCCGCCTGGCGCGCGGGCACGCCCCGCTGGTCATCTGCCTCCCGCCGGACGGCGCCGACAATCTCGCATGGCTGCTGGAACGGCGCCTGTTCGACCAGGGCTACATGGTCCACGTCATCCGCCAGCCGGAAAACCTCCGCCAGGCGGTTCATACGGCGCTCGCGGCGGGGCTCATCGCCATCGTCGCCCCCGCCGGCCCGGCGGATTGGGGACTTCTCCTGCAAGCCGTGCCGGCAGAGCAATTGGTTCGCGCCGAAAGCGTTCAGCAGGGGGTGGAAGCCGCCGCCCGCCTGGGCCGCTCCGACAGCCCCCTCATCGGCGGCGACGGGATCTAGAAAAATCGTTGGCCGCGACGCTGTCATCGGCCCCCCCTAAAGGCGATATAGAGGACCAGTGCGTCAGCACAGGGGATTACCTGAGTCTCAGCTATATTCGGACCCTGAGGACCGTTTTAGAAGCGCCTTTTGCAGAATCGCTGGCTCCCCACGGTTATCTTTAGTTATGATAGGCCTACGTAGTACTTCTAGCCCCCACTTATCGGGTTTGAACCTTGACTCATCTTATAGCCGTGGTACTATTTTTTAACGGCTTGGGTATAACTACCAAGAGCATTAGGGCCATTATCCTTTTGGAGGAAAAACGCCCCATGCGCGAGGGTTGTTTTGCGGGTATTGAGTATGGCAAACAAATTAACAATTTTGGGAATTTTGGCGCTGTTAACCGTAGTTCCAGCATCGGCTAGTAGTTTCTTGATGTTTATGCAGAACGCCGGAACCGTGACCCCATTAGATATTATCAATATTCCCGCATCAGCCTCCGATATCGACGGCGGTACCTCGATTTCCCTCACAAACTCACCGATTCTGTGGAGTATGCCCAGCACTCTTGGAACTGGGTATCTCGCCGGTTCGCTCACTTTCAACGCATACGCATCGACGTTCGCTTCGAACGCGGGCAACGTCAATCTCTTCGAAAAGGGCTTCTCTGGCAGCGGCAGCATTAGTGACCTGGCAGGCAACGTCATGCTGAGTTGGACGTTCGTGAACACCGGTGCGCTCACCGTGGTCAACAATGGTCACACCGGCAGTTTTAGCGCGCCAGTGACGTACGCATCGTCCCACATCACTCTCCCGGCCTTAATGGACGAAACGTTCCACTTTTCCTTGTTGATTGCCCCACTTAAGTTGGGTATCCCTAACGTCTGGCACAGCACCGGTGACCCTATCATCCGAGACAGCGCCATCAGCGACGGCACCTGCACGAATTGCAGAATCGCATCCAGCCTGGCGTCCCTGGATGAAAGCAGCGTTCCCGAACCCGCCAGCATGGTGATGCTCGGCTCCGCGCTGGTCGGCCTCGGTCTCCTGGGCCGCCAGCGTTTCATCCGCTAACTTCCGGCATCAACCTGCGAATCGGCCGGGGTGTATCCGCACGTCGGCTTCTGCTTTTTGCCCGCCTGACTTCCCAACCCGCCCCGGAGCCGGCAGTTTCCATCTCCTCCAGAACGTTCTCCTAAAGCTCCCGAGCGGCAGCGTGTATTCGATCAGTGTCAGGGCGATTGCCGCTTCCCCACCTTTAGCCTCCATGGGCAACCAGCTTCCGTCCGGCTGCCGCGCTCTGCTAACGGGAACGTTAGTGAAACGTTGATCCCCTCGTACGTCCGGCTTCAGCCGGACATGGCGAACATCCCGCCATTGCAGTATTCGCTCCGGACCTAAGCCTGGCGCTCCATCGCGAGGTAGTCCTGTGGACTCAGAAATCGACTCATGGTAACTCTCGCAGAGCGGCCTGAATCGTACTTACCTGAGCAAGCGATGGAAATTTACACGTAACTCCGGCGCCCGCGCCCGACGTCAACACCTTTGAGGGTGGCTAAAAGCCTTTCCAATCGGAGGATTCATGAGAATTGCGCGTGTGCTGTTACTGACTTCTTTAGCGGCCGCTTTGGGCGCCCAGACGAAACCCCCTTGGGATACCAGCGGAAATGGCATGCTCAACGGAACGTACTATTTTCGGCAGGTGACCTACCAGCTCTCTGACGCCGGGACCGGAGAACTCCATAACACGATCTCCTTGTATGGCACCTTGAAATTCAGCGGAACCGGGACCTACTCTGTCACCGCCTCGCTGGTGGACCCTCGGGCGAGCAAATTGCAGACTGTCACGGCCAGCAACGGCACCTATTCCATTGCAGCCTCCGGACAGGGCTTCATGTCGAATCCGAATCCGAATGCGCCGTTCTCGACCGATATTATCCAGGGCATGGTGAACGCGCAGGCTATTTTCGTGGGCAGTTGTACGGAAAACCAGAACAGCTACAACGACGTGTTCATCGCCGCGCCACTGGGTAGCCCGGCGCCAGCGCTTTCCACGTTCAAGGGCTCGTATTCCTTGGCGTACCTGGACCTCTCCAGGAATAATCCGATGCACACGGTCGGGGCCATGCTGCAAATGAATCCCGATGGCGCGGGCAACATCGGCAACGTGGGCGTTTCCGAATACGAGGGACAGTACGGGTCGTCCAAGGCCGTCCAATCGCTCTCTGGCGTCAAGTACCGCTTCAGCAACGGCGCCGCCGTGCTGACTTTCCCGGCCTCCCAGACCGCGTTTTTCGCCGGGGATTACTGGTTGTATTTTTCGCCCGACGGCAACTTCGTGTTCGGCGGCTCGCCCGATTTCGCCGACTTGCTGGTGGGCGTTCGCACGGGGGCTACCGCGCCCAACCTGAGCGGCTTGTACTATGAGGCGGGCTTGGACCAGAACGAGTCCAGCTTGACCTTGAGCCCCCCGTCCGCCAACCTGGATAGCTTCTACGGCTCTTTCAGCGCCAACGGCGGCACCATCGTGGGCCACCAGCGACTGCTGCTCGACTCCTTCAATCCCACCGCGACCAATCCCACGACCGTCAACTCCACCGATTACACCTACAGCGACTCGTATAACGTGGCGGCGAATGGCACTTACGGCAATCCGGCCACGAACTACGTAGTGGGCAGCGGAATCCGCATCGGCAGCGGAATTGGTCCCTACCTGGGAATCAGCGTGGCCCTTCAGGCGCCCCGCATGAACACCACTCTGAGCACCACCGGCGTGTTTGTGGACCCCACCGGCATCATCAACGCGGGCAGTTCCGCGCCCTTCACGGCGGGCCTCGCCGCGGGAGAGTTGATCAACATTTACGGCGCCAACCTGGCCCCGGGGATTCGAGTGGCATCCCGCGCTCCGTTTCCCACCACGCTCGGCAACGTGCAGGTGATCGTCAACGGCATTCCGGCACCCATCTACTACGTGTACCCGGAGGTGTTGGCGGTCATCGTGCCCTATGGCGTGACTGGCAGCATCGCCAAGGTGCAGGTGTTCAACGGCAATGTGCCCTCCAATGCCGTAACCGCGTGGCTCTCCCAGACTGCACCGGGCGTGTTTACCCAATCCATGAACGGCCTTGGGTACGGCGACGCGCTCCACCTGGATGGCAAGCTGGTCACCGCCAAAGACCCGGCGCAAGTCGGCGAAACCGTGTCGGTTTATCTCACGGGGTTGGGCGCGGTGAGCCCCACTATCCTGGACGGCGACCCAGGGCCCACCAGCCCGTTGGCTTATACCGCCGACACCATCACGGCCTACATCGGCGGCGTGCAGGCTACGGTGAGCTATGCCGGATTGGCGCCGACATGGGCGGGATTGTACCAGGTCAACCTGACGGTGCCCGCGGGGCTCACGTCGGGCGACCACGGGCTCGATATCGCCGGCCCCGATTCTTATTCCGCCATGTGCCTGATCCCGATTGCCGGCGCCCCCGCTGCCTCGGCGGCGTCAGTTCCGGCTTACCGCGTTGTGCCGCATACTCTCGCGCAGCGCGGCGCTACAGCCCCAAGGTCTCGATGATGGCGGCCAGATCGGCGGCGCGCACGCGAATCTCGCGCTTCATAAGCAACGGCGTCGCGCGCTCGTCGAACGCCTGGAATAACGCCATTTTGGAAACCGCGTAACACTCCGTGGAAGTCAGGGTGCGGGCGTGGGCTTCTTCCCACGCCCGCACCGCGCCTTCCCCCACCAGAACGCTCAAAGGATGAAACGCCGTGCGGCCGGCGCTCACCGTGAAGACGTATTCGGCGCCGCTATCGCCACCGCTGTCGAAAGGCCGCTGGCCTTCGTAGAAATACTGGTAAACGAAGCCGCTTTGCGCCGCATACGACTTGAGGCGGCGCACGGCGGGTGCGCCGGTAAGCGGCAGCGGTTTCCTGGCGAAGAAATTACGTAGCATGGCGAGCGTAATTAGGGCGTCATCGCTATCCGAATGGTACTTCAAGAATGCTTGACAATCCAAACCACTGGGAGCATAGTGAAGATGGAATCAGGCAGTAATCGATTCCGAAACTGACAGAGATTATGTTAGCCCGCTCCACCCGGGGTTGGCGGGAGGTGACATATAGAGCCGGACAACGATGAGGGCGGCCTCATCCGCGGTAAGTGAGCATGTAGTCAAGAAGCACCGAACGGTCGGATTCACCGAACGCCCTATTATTTTGGGGCAATGCGTAGTATGCGCTAACCGGATGATCGCCAACAGTTGCTTCCCAGTTCACAACCCGATCGGATGGCCGCCCTTTCCCTTTTTTCTTCTGCATTCTTTTTGCTTCCCCTCCTCTCCATCCTCAGTCTCCAACCCTTAGGTAGTGTAAACTGAAAGTTCCTCTTATGACCACGGTTGCTCCCCAGGAGATTGTCAGCGCGCACAGCCCGGATTCCGACGACGCCTTCATGTTCTATGCCTTGGCGACGAAAAAGGTGCGTTCGCCGCTAGTGACCTTTCGTCACGTGCTGTCCGATATCGAGACTCTGAACCGCAAAGCGATGGAAGGTGTCTACGACCTGAGTGCCATCTCTTACCACGCGTATCCATATGTGGCCGACAAGTACGTGCTCATGGCCAGCGGGTCTTCGATCGGCGACGGCTATGGCCCCATGATCATCGCCAACCGCCCCATGGAACCCGATGAGCTGAAAGGCAAGCGCATCGCCATCCCCGGCACCATGACCACGGCGTACCTGGCCGCCAAACTCTACCAGCCGGATTTCGAGGCCGTCATCACGCCCTTCGACAAAATCACCGACGCCATCAAGGAGCGCTCGGTGGACGCCGGGCTGATCATCCATGAAGCGCAAATGACCTTCGACCGCGAAGGTTTTCACCGCATTGTCGATCTGGGACGCTGGTTCAAGAACGCCTACGATCTGCCGCTGCCCCTGGGCGGCAATGTGCTGCTGCGCTCGCTCGATGCCGGCGTCAAGAGCGAATGCTGCCGCATGATGCGCGAGAGCATTCAATACGCTCTGGACAATCACGACGAAGCCCTGCAATATGCCTTGCAGTTCGCCCGCGACACGGAACCGCGCCTGGCCGAAAAGTTCGTCGGCATGTACGTTAACCACTACACGGTGGATGCCGGCGAGGTGATCCCGGTGGCAGCGCAGAAGTTGCTCGATTTGGGATACCAGGCCGGCCTGATTCCGAAACGCGTCGAACTGGAATTCATCCGATAGCCAGCCCTCCCCTGTTCAGTTCCCTTCCGTCTCGGACTTTTCGCGGCCAGCGCGCGTCTTATCTCACGAGACAATACGAATATGCGCTTCTATTTTGCGGCATTCGCCCTGATCGCTTCCGCCGCGGCACAGGATGTCCGTCCCAAGGACGTCCGCGAGATTGGCAAGGGCGGCAGCACGGCGATTCCCCAGCTTACCGAGTTCCTCAAGAACCCCGACACCGACGTGCGCGTGGAGGCCGTCAAACAACTGACCGATGCACGCGCCTTGGACGCGTTGATCCTGGCCACGCGCGACGACGAACCCGAAGTGCAAATCCACGCCACCGATGGCTTGGTCAACTTCTACCTGCCCGGGTACGTGGTCACGGGCTTCGGTTCTTCCTTCAAACGCATGGGCGGCAGCATCAAGGGCAAGTTCACCGATACCAACGACCAGGTGATAGACGCCTTCGTCACGGCGCGCCCTGACGTGATCGCCGCGCTGGGCGCGCTGGTGCGCGGCGACGGCCAGAATGTGCAGGCGCGCGCCAACGCGGCGCGGGCGCTGGGGATTCTGCGCGGCAAGGGCGCCGTGCCCGATTTGGTGGAGGCGTTGCGCACCAAAGATACCGATGTGCTCTACGAATCGCTGATCGCCATGCAGAAGATCGGCGACCAATCGGCGGGGCCCAAGATCGCCTTCCTGCTGCGCGACCTGAATTCCAAGGTGCAGATCGCCGCCATTGAGACTACCGGCCTGCTGCGCAATCGGGAGGCGGCGGGGGACCTGATCGAAGTGCTGAATCACAGCCGGACTGCCAATGTGCGGCGCGCCGCGCTGGGCTCGCTGGCCATGCTGCCCGACCTAAAAAGTCGCGGCACCTACCAGCGGTACCTTAACGATAAGGACGAAAAGTTACGCGCCGGCGCGGCCGAAGGCTTCGCGCGCCTGCGCGATCCGGCGGATTCTGGGCTGATCGAACAGGCGTGGAAGGACGAAGGCAAAACGGCGCCGCGGATTTCGCTCGCCTTCGCCATGGTCATGCTGGGGCGCACGGAAATCAACGAATTCAGCCCGCTGCAATTCCTCATCAACAATCTCAATTCAAGCGCCTACAAAGGCGTGGCCTTACCGTTCCTGACGGAAGTGGCACGCGACAGCAGCGGCCGCCTGGCGCTCTATACTTCGCTCGCAACCGCTACGAAGGATGAGAAAATCGGGTTGGCGCGCGTCCTGTCGGCGAGTGGAGACAAAGCGAGCGTGCCCTACCTGGAGAAGCTCAGCAGAGACACCGATCCCGAAGTCGCCCAGGAGGGATTGCGTGCCGTGAGGAACCTGCAGGCCAGATTGTAAGGTGGGGCTGGGCGCGCGCCCGGTCGTGCGTACGCGCGATGCTGCGCACGCCCGACGCCGCACCGGGAGCGCGGCATTCTGTGCCGTTTCGCCGGGGCGTGACCCAAGACCGAACTACTTCGCTTTCTTCTGCTTCTGCTGACCGACGCGGACCTTGGTGTGCAGCGTCTTGGAATCGGTGAACGCCTTGTGATCGTGGCGTGCCACCGCGTCCGTCAGGTACTTGTCGAGATTGGCGCCCTGGGGCAGGACGGCCATCAGCGTGTAGCTATCGTTGCAGGTTGGGCAGAAGGGCCGGAACCGCTTAACATTCGGAATTGCCATAACTTTTACAGTCTAACACGGTGGCCCGCCAGGCCGCTCTGCGGGCTCTTTGGAAAAACCCAGGGGCAGACCCCGGCCCGCAGGGCAGCCCTCTCGCTGGACGAAAAGCGGGCCCGGGGGGATCCGCCGGGGTCCCGCCCCACCTTAGGCGGCCATCTCCACCGGGCTGGTGGTGGGCATCTCGAGCCAGCCTTGCTGCGGGACGGCGTCCAGGGGGAGTCCTCCCTGCCATAGGGAAAGCTGGAAACGCACGCCGCTGCCCTGGGCGACGGCGACGGCGGCCAGCGGGAAGCGTACCTCCAGGATGCGCAGGAAGGCGCACTCCACAGGGTCGTCGCTGGTGGCGGCGCCGGCCTCCAGCCGGATGGTGACCGACTGCGGCGGCGCGTTATCCAGCGATTGCACCGTAATGCGCGCCTCCAAGCCGGGGAGTTCGGGTGCCGTCCCGGGGCGGAAATCGACGCGCAGGAACAAGTTTTCGCCATCGCTGCCGAACAGGACCTCGCTCACCAGGACCTTCTTGCCGTGCATGGAACCGGAGCGCTCGTCGGCGCGGTACAGGCCGGCGCCCAGCCACTCGAAGTAGGACGTCACCTCGCCATCGATGGTGGGGTGTATGGCACCGGTTGGAGGCACGCGGACATCCGGCGTGGAGATGCGCAGAATGGGCCGCGAGAGTTCCTCGGGAGGCGTCAGGTTCAGGAAACGGTAGACGTTGGCCAGATGGCTGCGGTAGAGCTGGTCGAACTCCGGGCGATTGGCGGAATCGTGTTCCGGGCCGTACCACCAGCACCAGTCGCTGCCTTCGGCGATCAGCAATTCCTCGTATGCCATGCGGCGGCCGTCCTCGGGGACGCCGGTGGTGGCGTCGTAGGTGGCGCGGGCTCGCAGCAACTGGGTCCAGGCCTGGTTATCTTCCTCGGCGCCGATCCAGATATCGAAATTGGCATTGATCCAGGAGCCGGGGAAAATATGGTCCAGCGGCTCTGGCGCCATCAAGCGGAAGGCTTCGCTGGCGGTCACGGCGCGGAGCCCCGCCTCGTCGCTGATGCGCCGGTAGAGCTCGCGCAGGAAGGGGCGGCCGTTGTGGTCATAGTATTCCCAAGCGTTCTCGCCGTCCAGAATGATGGGCACCAGGGCATCGCGGCCGGCGGCCAGAATACCGGCGCAGTTCTGGCGGATGCGATGCAGGAAATCGGCGGCCGCATGGGAGGCTTCCATCTTGGAATAGACGAAACCGATGAGGTCGCTCATGAAATGGTCGCGGAAGATGAGCCGCATGCGGTTGCCGCCCTGCCGCCATTCGTAGGGACGGTACAGCCCATCCACCGGAACGGCGCGCTGCTGGGTGCGGTCAAGCACGCCGCTATCGGTGGCGGCCCACTCGAAGCCCAGTTCGGCGGCCAGGGTGAAGACTTCGTCGGAGACCGAGCCCTCGGAGGGCCATAGACCCACCGGGGCCACGCCGAAGTGCCGCTCCACGTACGCGCGCGCTAGTTCCAGTTGGCGGCGGGCGTCACCCGGATAGCGGAAGCGCGGCGGCAGCGGCACATTGGGGTGAGCCACGCCGGCGATGTTGGAATCGCACAGTAGCGGCAGGATGGGATGGTAGTAGGGAGTGGTGGAAATCTCGATCTGGCCCGAAGTGGCGAGGCGCCGGTATGCGGGCAGGACGCGGCCCACGATCTCGCGCTGCTTTTCGCCCATGCGGCGCTGGTCGTCCAGGTTGAAATCGCGGCCGCGTTCGACCCAGCCGCGCACCTCGGCGTCATCGGACTGAAACTCCTCGTCGAACCAGGCGAGCTGCGACCACATCTGCACGTCGCGCAGTTCCTGGGCGCTGAACATGCCGCGCGCGCCAGACTTCCTCTGGGCGTTGCGCGCATCGAAGAGCTCGCCGTAGCGCGGATAGCGGTAGATCATGTGCGCGGGATCGGAATAGAACGAATGTTGCAGCAGGAACTCGCGCTCCGTGGCGGAGAGATGCTCGGCCGGCTTGAGGGCGAGATCGAGGAACGGGTCGCGCGCCGTGCCGGAAGCGTACTCTTCCACCTGCGCCATCATGGAGGGCACCAGGTTGAAGGTCTGCTTGACTTTGGGGAATTCTTCGAGGATGCGGACCATGCCGTAATAGTCCTTGAGCGCGTGCATACGCGTCCAGGGGAGCTTGTACTCGCCGGAAGCGAGGTCTTTATAAAACGGCTGATGCATGTGCCATAAGAAGCACAGATTGATTTGAGGCATTCGTTGTCACTGAGGCCTACCCCACTTAACTATCGTCCGAAAATGCTGCGCACAGGAGGGGGCGGCGCATCATTGCGGATGGCGCGCCAAAGGATATCGTTCAGCTCATTGTCGTCGTTCTGGTCAGCCTCCTCAAAGTTCATGTGCGCGGCGCGGGCAGCGGCGGCGGTGGCGGCGGGGTTCTTCTCATGGACGGAGATGCGCGGCTTTTCGGCGGCGTACGGGGCCGGGTTGGGCTCGCTTTGGAAGGCGGCGGTCATGGGGCGCGCGCCGGCATCGAAGTGCGTCATGGGCTTCAACCCCAGGAGGAACTCCATGGTGCGGAGCATGGAGGCCGTATTATACATGCTGCTATCGACGGCGTGGTGCTTCACCCAGGGGGAAATAACGAACGCGGGGGAACGGTGGGAGTCCACGTGGTCGGGACCGTTCTGGGCGTCGTCTTCGAGGATGAAAATCGCCGTAGTGGGCCAGAAGCGCGATTTCGAGACCCCTTCGACCAACTGGCCGACGGCGTAATCGTTATCGGCGGCGGCGGAGAGGGGGGCGATCTTGCCCTGGGCGGTGCCGGAGGTGTGGTCATTGCCCAGGCGGACGAAAATTAGTCGCGGCATATTGCCGGTTTTCTCATATTCGGCGAGTTCGTCGAGAAAAACCTTGGTGCGTTCGACGTCGGGATAGTCGAGGTCGAAGCCGCGGTAAAGGGGGTTGGTCACTTTGGCCAGGACGGGGTCTCGCACGCCGGTGATCTGCGGCGCGCCGGGAGGGGCGTTGGGCTTGTTGTTGACCATGTAGCCGAAGTTGCGAAGCGAAAGGCCGGCCGCGGCGGCATTGGTCCAGAGGTAGCCGGCGGGGGGGAGCGAGGTTGGGTCCTGCTCTTCGAAATCGTAGGTGGTGCGGCGGCTGGCGTACATGTTGGGCCACATCTTCTGCACGTAATCGGGGGCGATGGCGGCGGTGGACCAGTTATGGCCGTCGGCACTGACATCGCTGTTGACGTAGAAATTATCGAGCAGGACGAATTCGCGCGCCAGTTTGTGGAGGTTGGGGGTGGTGTTTTCACCGAACAGGACCAGCGAAGGGTCGCCGTTGCCCTCTTTCATATCGCCCAGCACCTGATCGTAGGAGCGGTTTTCCCTGACGATGTAGATGACGTGCTGGATCTTGGGGAGCGGGCTGGGCTCATCCAGTTTCTGATCGCGGTAGGGCGAGTTGGCCAGAGCCCGGACGGTCCAGGCGTTGAGCTGCTCCACGGTAAAGGGATCGATCCACGACGCGGTGCCGGTCTGTAAGCGGCCGACATATTGAACGGCGGCCGGCGCCGGTTCGCCGGCATGCACCGGGTTGAGGCGCTTAGAGGGATCTGGGCCGTTCTGGGCGTTGGGGTAAGAGCGCACTCCCTTGCCGTTGAGGATGACCAGGGTTCCGTTGGCCAGGGCGCGGACGGCGGTAGGATACCAGCCAGTGGGGATGAAACCTTCGACGCGGCTGCGGTCTTCGGCGAGATCGACGACGGCGGCGGCGTTGGCATCGGAGCAGGCCACGAAGAGGCGTTTGCCATCGGCGCTGAGGCCGAGGGCGGACGGGGTCATGCCCATGGGCTGGCGCGGGGTCATGGCGATGTTGATGCTCTCGACTACGCTGACGTCTTTGGCGGCGGTGACGCCGAGAGCGAAGACGCTGTTGGTGTTGGCGGCGGCGACGAAGATGCGCGCGGTGTAGGGCTGGGCGTCGCCGGTGGCGGTGCCGACCATAGGGACAGCCGCGCCGTCACGCCACAGCATATCGCTGGCATGGGCGCCGACGCGCACTGCCTGCCCGATGAGGGTTCCACCGGCGGTATCGTACTGGCCGAGAGTGCCATCGGCCCAGTGGGTAACGAAAAAGCTCTTACCATCCGGGTGGAAGAGGATGCGGTAGGGGCGGCGGCCGGTCTTGACCTGGCCGATCACCATGCCGGATTGCGGGTTGACCACCAGGACGGTGTCGCGATAGAGGTTGGCGGCGTAGAGCAGGCGGCCGTCGGGGGAGAAGGCAACGTCGCCGATGAAATCCTGCGAGCCGCGCTGGGCCAGGGGCACGACGACGAAAGTCCGCGCGGCGGTGAGGATGCCATGGGCGAAGGCGAATTCGAACAGGGACGCCTTGGAGCCTCCGCCGACATAGACCGTGTCACCTTTGGGGGAGATGGCGAGCCCCAGCCAGCCATCGGCCACCGGGACGCTAGAGGTGACGCGGCCGGAGGCGGTTTCGATGACAGAGACCGAGGGCGGCTTATATCCACCGTTGAGGACGAGCAGGTACTTGCCATCGGGCGAGAGGGCGGTGGACATGGGGAGGGTGTCGAGCGGAATTTGGCGGCCCACCGGGTCGAGGCGCCACCCGCTATTGAGCAGGAAGGCGCCGCCGGGAAGCGGTCCGACTTGTTCGCGGGGGGCCGGTTGGGAGGTCAGGAGGGCGGCGGCCAGAGCGAGGAAGGCAACGGCCAGTGCGACGCGGGATTTCAGCGAACCTGGAAACGTAATCATGGGCAACACTCATTGTAAGGGAAGTTGGAGGGAGCGGGGTGCGGACGGGTTGAACCACGGGTTCGCGGTTGGATTGGGTAAGTGGTTGGATTTGGTATGGGTTGGGAGGAGAAATGGGTTCGCTCGGTATTTCTTGGGTTGGCGGAGCGAAGGGGGCGGCGGGGATTGGATGGACGAGAGCCTCATGCCGGTTTTATTGTAGCTCCGGGGGAATGGGGGTGGGTGGGGAAAGGCATTTGTTTTCAATGAAAAATGGGGGAGTGTTGGGGTGACGGGCGGGCTCCCTGGTTTCGCGGTGGCGGTCCGAAGGACAAGCCGGAGGCTTCCTCGAAAATAGACTCGCGCGCCGAAGAGAGCGCTCCGTCAGGGTCGCGGCCCGGATTGGGTGAGGGCCGCAGCTCGGATTGAGTGAGGGTCGCAGCTCGGATTGAGTGAGGGTCGCGGCTCGGATTGGGTGAGGGTCGCGGCTCAAATTGAGTGAGGGTCGCGGGTCGGATTGGGTGAGGGAGCAATTCCCTGACCGGCGGTAGCAACTTATCCCACGGTGTTACTGGCTGACGAAACGGTAGACTTCGTAGACGGGACGCCCGTGGCTATCGGGAATGACGGCCATGACTTCGCGCCGGTAGCCGGCGTTGGCAGCGTATTTCACGAATTGGTCGTTGACGCCCTCGAAGAATTCGAAATCCTTGGTGTGATTTATAAAGATGTGATCGGGCTCGGAGATGGCATTGGCCAGGAATTCGCGCTCGGCGTCGTTCCGCGCGGGCCTGATGAACGGGTCCGTGCCGACGACAAGTGGCAGTTTGCCACGGCTGAGGAGGCGCAGGCTGTCCATGATGCCCCAATCCTCGCAGAACACGCTGCCAGGGGAAACGGTTTTCAAGTAGCCGGCGAGGCGGAAAATGGCGTCGGTCCAGCCGCGGCTGCCGCCGTTGCGCACAATCTCGCAGCGATACTCGTTAGTGACCAGAAGCCCTGAGACCATCAAGACGGCCAGGAGGACGGCGAGCGCCGGAATACCGGCACGGCGGAGGCGCCGGGAGGCAGCGGCAAAGGAGATGGCGATGACCATTTGGGGTAGCGGCCAAAGCAGGATTGCGTGGTGCACGCTGCCTCCGGCGTTGGCGGTGATGGCCATCTGGGTCCAGGCAATCGCCATGGCCACGAGGGCGAACAGGATGGCACGCAGGGCGTGGCCGCGGGCGAGGGGGGCGAGGAGCAGCGCTAGAGCGAACGCGTAGAGCGACAGGGAGCGGCGAGGATGCCTGGCAAATGCCGAAATCCTGGCAGAAGCGGTGTCGAGAGGGCCGTGCGGTAGATGTGGATTATGAGTCTGCCAGCCTTCCATATTGAGCCAGCCGAAGAGGGCGCTACCGTCGGCGGTGGTGGAGAGAAGGCGGCCTTTGCCGGCCAGATCGCTGGTGTCCCAGGAGGTATTTCCGTGGAAGGTAGCCAGGGGTTTTGCGATGTTGTAGACGATCAGGGGTAGGGCACCGATGGTGAACGCGAGGACGGAAATGGCCACCCGGCGGAGGGTAGTCACACGGACAATTTGTTTCGGAAAAACCAGAATCAGGGCCAGGCCCATGCCACTTAACATCCATATCGCCAAGGCTTTATCCCACATCGCGAGGCCCAGGAGGAAGCACCCCCAGGCGAGCCAGAGGTGACGGCGGTGCTGGTAGAATCCGAGCAGCAGCAACATGCCGGAGACGATCAGCAGGTGTTGCAGGGCGACCGGGCCCCAGTCGAAGCAGGTGGTCAGCAGATAGAGAGAGTCGGTGGCCAGCAAGAAACAACCAAAAAGGGCGGCGCGAAAGCCCGCAACCCTGCGGAGGAGCAGGTAGAAGAGCCAGACGCTGGCGACTCCGGCGAGCAGCATGGGGAGGCGCATGGCCCAAATGCCGGTGCCAAATTCCTGGAATATGGGGCGGTAGATCCAGGATTTGAGAGTGCCGAGGTAACTCATGAGCATCACCGGGAGACCGGCGCGGCCCCAAGGGTACTTATAGGCGACGGCGTAGGGCTTAAAGATGCCGCCGGCGAAGAGGGATTCGTCGTTCTGAATGCCCAAAAGGGACACAAAGGCGCAGCCCGTGAGGAAGAACAGCAGGCAGGCGGCCAGAGCGGAGAGCCGGAAATTGAGAATCTTAGAGATACTATTCACTTAATAAGGGTCGCGACAAATATTTTCGCGTTGTCTAAAAAGAAATTCTAGCATTTAGCCGATATAAGGTATCGTATGATGCTGCGCGGGGAAAACCGCAGCAGTCGTTTTCAGGTTGCGTGGCTTTGGCACTTGAATTGCTAGGAATAGCAACCGTGCTAGTGTTACTGGGACAAAATCGGCGAGCGAATGACCCGAATTAGGGGGTGCAAGGGGTGAAACCTTTGGCTCATTCCCTCGTCTATATGGTTACGGTGGCAGGCCGCGCTAAACATAACAAATAAAAAGAACAAACTCCGGCGCAACTAAGGAGATGGAAACCATGACTCAGACCGAAATGAACAAATACAAAATGGTGCTGGAAGCCAGACAGGCGGAACTTTCCGCCGGGCTCCGCAACAGGGACGACATCGCCATCGAAAAGACCCCGGATGCAATCGATGAAGTGCAACTCGCCGGAGAGCGGGAACTGGCCATCCGCAACCTGGACCGGGAATCCAACCTGCTTCGCAGCGTGAAGGGTGCGCTGGTGCGCATCGCCGACGGCAGCTACGGTGTCTGCATGCACTGCGAAGAGGACATTAAAATCAAGCGTTTGGAAGCGGTGCCGTGGACCAAGTACTGCATCAAGTGCCAGGAGGCGGCAGACCGGAACGAATTCGAAGTGGAAAGTGGCGACAGCCTGGAACTGCTGGCGGCCTAAACACATCCGATGGGAATCAACACGGGCGCGGGAGCAATCCTGCGCCCGTGTTGTTTTTTGGGGCGCGATGGGGGCCCCGTGGCCCGGGTGTTGAATTGCGCCATACTCCGCAGCAGTTTCCCCGCGCATGAGGGTACAGCATGGGGCTTTTCACGCTGTCGGATCGCTGGCTGACACGCGCGGCTCCGTCTGGTATTACTTTAGGTAGTATGGAGTTCTTGCGGCGTTCCACGGGCAGGCCTTGCCGGCTGGGAGTATTTCCGGGTACTTTTAACCCGGTAACCCTAGCGCACGTGGCGCTGGCGGAGGGCGCGTTGGCCTTGGTGGATGAAGTGGCGTTCGTTTTGCCGCGCCACTTCCCGCACAAGACATACTGCGGCGCATCCTTCGAGCAGCGGGTTGAGGTATTGGGCACGGCCCTGGGGGGAGAGCCGCGGTATTCGGTGGCGGCCAGTGAGGGCGGTTTGTTCGCGGAAATCGCGGGCGAATGCCGCCAGGCATACGGGGCGGGTGTCCGGCTGAATTTCCTGTGCGGCCGCGATGCGGCGGAACGCGTTGCTAACTGGGACTATGGCAGGCGCGGGGCATACCTGGAGATGCTGCAGCAGTTCGATTTACTGGTAGCCGCCCGTGGCGGCGAGTATCACCCGCCGGAGAGCCTGGCGAGTTCATTCGCCCGCCTGGAATTGAGCGGCGCCTGGGACCACGTATCGGCAAGTGAAGTGCGCACCCGCATCGGCCAGGGCGAACCGTGGGAGCACCTGGTGCCGGCGGCGGTGCGTCGCCGGGTGGGTGAAATCTACACGCCGGGAGGGACCCGGGCGGGGGAATGAAGATTGGCGAAGGGCAAGAAAGGCCTGCAAGCGGACAAGGCGGCTGCTAATT